>PMBQ01000431.1 GCA_003152955.1 Candidatus Bathyarchaeota archaeon | reverse complement strand
CACTTGCATGGTAGTCTCCCCGATCGAAGAGATGGGATACAAGACGACCGCAGTGAACTCGGGGAAGGCAGCAAACTACCTCCCCGGATTCTGCAAGCAAAACGTCATCTTCACAAAACTCGACAGTCTAATCGAAAAAGTGACCTGAAGTCAAGAGGTACCTGACGATGGAAGTCCTGAAAGGAAGAACGATCAGCCCAGGAAAAGTCGAAGGGGAGAGCCTAGTCTCAAAAGAGCCGATCGGATTCTACGGCGGCGTCGACGCCAAAACAGGCCTCTTCATCGAGAAAGGACACGAACTGGAGGGCAAGTCGGTCAAAGGGAAGATTTTGGTATTCCCCTGCGGCAAAGGATCTACAGTCGGATCATACGTAATCTACGGACTCGCAAAGAACAATCAAGCACCGTTAGCAATCGTGAATAAGGAAACTGAGACCATAGTCGCCACCGGTGCTATACTGGCTGGCCTTCCTTGCGTTGACCAGATTCCCGTAGAGAAGATCTCCACGGGCGATCATGTAATAGTCGATGCGACAGCTGGAACGGTTTCAATAGTCAAAGGGAGCCACTAGCTCCTTGATAGCCACGAGCAGAGGGGAATTCGAATCGACCCCGCGCCAGATACGCGTGCTCCCGCCGGTTGGCACATTGAAACGGGAAGCGAGAGTATTCATCTCCGCGGTATAGATGGTTTCCACGAAAAGGATTGAGAACACAAATGCCCAAGAATCAAACAGCGAAAAGAAAACTAAGCCATATTCAAACAAGTCTGCACGAGCAGGTACAATCTCATGTCCCGACGGGTTTTGATGATGTGCGTCTGATTCACAAAGCCCTCCCAGAAATCGACCGCGCGAAAATCGATCTCTCAACTGAGCTTTTTGGTCACGAAGTCCGAGCACCACTAATCATAGAATCGATGACAGGCGGGACTCCTCTTGCCGCGAAGATCAACCGAACACTGGCGAAAGTGGCAGAAAAACTTGGAATCGGGATGGGTGTCGGAAGTCAACGCGCTGGAATAGAGGACGAAAAACTAGCTTACACTTATCGCGTCGCTCGGGAAGCAGCTCCCTCCATTCCAATCTTCGCGAATTTGGGGTGTCCTCAGATCTCGCGTGAAGATGGATTGGAACGTGCAAATAAGGCCGTTGATATGATAGATGCGACTGGTCTGTTCATACATCTGAATGCACTGCAGGAATCTGTGCAATTTGAGGGCGAGACAGATTTCAACGAGATGACAAGCAGAATCGGCAAGTTAGCAAGCGCGCTATCAGTTCCAGTATTGGTCAAAGAGACGGGAGCAGGCATCTCCATGGAAACTGCACGAGCACTGGAACACGTCAGCGTTAAGGGAATCAATGTCTCCGGTTTGGGCGGAACCAGTTGGGCAGGCGTGGAGTACTACCGCGCACGGGCAAAACGGGACAAGCTTCAGATGGAATTGGGAACAACATTCTGGGATTGGGGAATCCCAACCGTCCCGAGTATCGTCGAAGTTGCCAACTCCACCAACCTCAAGGTCTTTGCCTCAGGCGGCGTCAGGAACGGTCTCCACATCGCAAAGGCTATCGCGCTGGGAGCCGATTACGGCGGCCTAGCTTTGCCAATTCTCAAATCAGCATCATCGGGAGAAGAGGCCGCAGCAGCAAGCCTAACTATAGTGATTGAAGAATTGAAAAACGCCATGTTCCTAACAGGTTGCAGAAATCTCAACGACCTTCAAAAGGCGCCTCTAGTCATAACCGGTGCTACGTTCCAATGGCTAACCCAGCGTGGATTCGATCCGGGCAAATACGCAATCCGAACGACCGAATCTGCTAAAGGGACGTGAACCCTAGATTCAGCTTGAATAAGCAACGTAATGAGTTCTGTGGAGTTCTAAATAATGAGCAAGAGTTCTGAGTTTTCAGGTTTCTACAAGCTTCCCGTTGCGGAAAGAGTGAATCTGATCAAGGGTTTTGCAGGGCTGTCTGATGAGGAAGCGAGCCTCCTTCAAAGACCAAGTGCTCTGGATCTTGATGTCGCGAACCGCATGGTTGAGAACCTAGTCGGTGTTATGCCGGTCCCTCTTGGCGTGGCAGTCAACTTTCTGATAAACGGCAGAGAAATGGTCGTTCCGATGGCGATAGAAGAACCGTCTGTCATCGCCGCTGCGAGCAACGCTGCCAAGATGGCGAGGGCAAAAGGTGGTTTCCATGCCACTTCCACGGATCCGATAATGATCGGGCAGATCCAAGTCGTGGGAGTGCAAGATGCACATAGAGCAAGATTCGAAATACTGGCACGCAAGGATGAGATTCTGAAGAAAGCTAACGATCAAGATCCCGTGCTTGTTTCACTGGGTGGCGGTGCCCGAGATCTGGAAGTCCGCATTATCGATACGTTTCTGGGCAAAATGGTCATTGTAGAGCTCCTAGTTGACTGCCGGGATGCTATGGGTGCAAACGCTGTCAATACCATGGCGGAAGCTGTTGCTCCTATGGTCGAAGAGATGTCTCGTGGACGAGTGTCTCTTCGAATAATCTCCAACTTGGCAATCAAACGACTCGCGCGTGTTAAGGCGACTTTCGCGAAGGAAGCATTAGGTGGAGAGGAAGTTGTCGACGGTATTGTCAGGGCCTATGCGTTCGCGGCAGCTGACCCATTCCGGTGTGCGACCCACAACAAGGGCATAATGAACGGGGTTAGCGCAGTGGTGCTGGCTGCCGGAAATGATACGAGGGCTATCGAGGCAGGGGCGCACGCCTACGCAGCGAGGTCAGGTCATTATGACTCGCTAACGACATGGGAGAAGACTACGGACGGCGACTTGGTCGGAACCCTTGAAATGCCTATGGCAGTTGGAATAGTAGGAGGGGCGACGGCCTCAAATCCGATAGCGAAAATAGTAGTCAAAATACTGGGCATCAAGTCAGCGAAGGAGCTGGCGGAGACAATTGTCTCCGTTGGGCTGGCTCAGAACTTGGGTGCGCTGAGAGCCCTCTCTGCCGAAGGAATTCAAAGAGGGCACATGAGCCTTCACGCCCGAAACATCGCGATAAGCGCGGGCGCAGCAGGAGATCTCATTGACAAGGTGGCTGCGCAAATGGTTGCTGAAAGAAAAATTCGCGTTGACCGGGCAAAGGAGCTATTGGAGAAGCTTAGTAAGCACTAGGTTGGTTCGACTTCAACAAGGGATTCCATCCGGCGAATCCTCGGAATCGCATCCTTTTCCATCCACTCAGAAATTGTGTCATAGACCTTTCGATAGTACTTCTTCGTGGCGTGTTTAACGATTCCCTGTTTCTCCATTCTCCTAATGTATCGCCACTTCATACTTCTTGAGATCTTGTTACCCATGAGTCGGTCAACGTCAACTTTCTTGAATACTTTAGGAAGACGGGCGAAAGTCCCCACGATCTCCTTCGGGAATGATGCCAGCGTTTCCTTGGACAGCTTCCTCTTACCCCGCGTTTCCAATCCTCGCAACCTGATGTTGGTGGCTGCCTTCACTTTCCGGCCTTCTGAGTGTTCGTAATCGTTTTTCATGTCATAAAAATGTTGTGAGAAACTGCTCATGTTGAGAGATGAGCATGCCGTTTCGATTCAAATCGTTCCGATTACGAAGGCCAACAATCCGAAGCTCATCCAAAGCAACACGTAATTTGCGTTCCGTTTTGCAGTATGAGGCGTTGGACTCATCAACAGCGAGTACGCGGTCAGCAAGAATCCAACATCACCGACGACCGCAAGCGGTATGAAATAAATCGAAACCAACCCCAGAAGGGGAGGCAAGATGCTGACTGCAATAGTGGTCAGGAAAAATGTTGCACTTTGTTTTCCCGCTTGGCCGTATCCCTCGTTCGCAGGTTCTGACCTAGCTCCAGAGGACGAGTTGTCTTTCACTTGTCCCAAATTCCTCATGATCGCTCTACCAGTGCTCGCAAGAAAAGCCATCATGGAGAAAATTGTGAGCGGCCACGTGGGTCTTCCAACGGCGAAACCCGCGAAGATGAATATCAACGCCATGAAGACTCCGACAAACACATCGCCCACAAGGTCGCGTTTCTTCACACAAGCATGGTACGCAATAATCACCACAACGGACAACACGGCGGTGAGCAATGCCCAGGATCCCACGTACGCTGCAGATAGGAGCCCGAAAGAGGCAAGCACTATCGCGAAGGATAGTGCCTCGTTGAGTCTAAGAACGTCAGCAGGTAAGATTCCATTTCGCGTACTGCTCACCTGAATCCCACGATCGAAATCCAGAACCATGCAGGCGCCTAAGAGAAGGAATCCTGTCATGAAACCGCAAAACGCAGCCTTTGCCGGAATGGTCTGTGATGCAACTGCCTCGCCGAGAATAACTGCGGAACCCATCAATACGCAGCTGGGAATGCGCATTGCAGTAAGAATCGTGCGAGCTCGTCCAAGAGGCGATGGGTAGGGCTGCAATTCTCTTCCGCCCTTTTCGATAACCTACCCCGACTTCAATTTCGCACTTCTCTCACAAGCAGTTTTAATAAGATAGCGGCCAGTGTGAGAACAATTCGCGCCCCTTGCTAACGCAAAACGGTGAGTGACTCATCCTTTGAGCGAAATCAGAATTGGCGATGTGGAGAGTCATTTGGAGCGTGTCATTAAGGAGAGGGGCGTCGCACATCTGACACTATTTGACCCAGAGAAAGTCACACCGCTGGCTGCAAAGCAACTGGCTCACGAAGTGAAGAAGGCTGGAACAACCGCGGCCATGGTGGGCGGTTCCACGGCAACGTCAGTCTATCAATTGGACGCAATCGTCAAGGCTATCAAGACATCAGGTCTCCCCGTAATTCTGTTCCCGAACGATGTTGCAGGCCTGAGTCAGCATGCAGACGCTGTGTTCTTCATGTCGTTGCTCAATTCACTAAATCCATACTACCTTTCAGGTGTCCAAGCGCTTGGTGCACCTCTCGTGAAGCGGTATCGACTTGAGCCGATACCTCTCGCTTACTTGATTGTAGGGGAGCACGCTGGTGCTGTAGGTTTCGTCGGGTATGCAAACCCGATTCCATACGATAAGCCCGAATTGGCCGCGATCTACGCTCTTGCAGGAGAGTACATGGGGATGCGTTATGTCTACCTAGAGGCAGGTTCTGGAGCGAGACGAATAGTCCCACCAGAAATGGTACGCGCCGTCAGGGACACGTGCAGAATACGCATCGTCACTGGGGGTGGTGTTAGAACGTCATCTCAAGCGAAATCCCTAGTGGATGCAGGAGCACAGTTGATTGTGACCGGAACGATAGCTGAGAAGGCGTCAGTGCGAAAACTACGTGAGATCATTCGAGCGATTGCCTAGGGTTCTCTAGAGGAAAGCTGTTTGGCTGTATCGTCCTCGAAACGCATTATTGGGACTAAAGGATACTACAATGTGATCAGGAGCGTCGCCTTTCCTAGATCAACAAACACAATCGTACTAACATCGTTGCTGTTTGCAACTGTCGGAATAGGGACGTCTTTTGTGATCGCCCGAGGAAGTGCAATTTCATTCTTTGAAGGGGCCTCATGGGGAATCGCCATACTCGTACTCCCGTCGCTTGCATCGAATATCGTGCTCTACCCGGTGATCATGAAACAAGATCCTTTGTTCTATCTCAGGAGATGCCTCGCTTTTTCACTGTTCACAGTATCGACTTGGGTGATAGTATTCCTGGGATCCTCAATTCTAGCTTTGGTGGTGCGCGATTTTGTCTTTCCAGGTTTCGCCGTAATAGTGGGATTGTTTGCGGTAATGCCCATTCGATCACTCGTCGTGTTTGCGATGTCTAAGACGAGTTTCGCCAGAAGAATGCTCTTCACGCTTACGGAACCTACTTTGACGGTCGTCTCCACTATTCTGGTTTTCGGGACTGTGGCGGGAGGAGTCATTGTTGGTCTCGTGTTGTCTTCGCTCATGGGGTTGGCCTTCGCCTTTATCCTCATAACTGTTGTCGAACTGGATGGACGTAGGACGGTGGGTTTTTCGCCGATCCGTATGTTTCGAGCCCTCCTAACCGATTTGCTTGAATCCAAGAACGAAGAACTCGAGTCTTACCTCAACGAGCTCGGAGTAGAAACCGAGATTTCTGCCGCCGAATTTGTATTTCGCAGAAAATCCGACCATAGTATCAAGGGAGTCATGCTTGTTTCCAATTTTCATCCAGGGCCATTTCAGAACATCGGAAGCAGCGTACTGCCGTTTCTGTTCCATGCTTTGATCGAGAAGAGATTCGGAGCTGTGGGGGTGGTTCCGCATGGTGTCTCCGGCCACGAACTCAATCTAGTTTCGCAAGAGCAGGACTCTCGTCTCATTGCCTGGGCGATTGCCAATTTGGACAAGGCGAGCTCTGCTGAGAGGGCAACGTCCGTCGTAAGGGCAAGCAACGACATTGCGACAGCGACTTCGCAGGTATTTGATGGATGCGCTCTCGTAACCATGACAACGGCACCGCGTGATATGGAGGATATCCCTTCAGAGGTCGCGAGTCGATTGACCGGCTTGGTTCAGGGTCGATTCCGCAATCTTGCCCTCATTGACGCTCACAATTGCCTGGGTCAAGAGACGACTCTGACGCACGAGCAGATCGGGGCATTAGAAGAAGCGGCTCTGTCCGCTCTCCAGTTAGTAGCGAATCGTAATTCTACATTATTCAGGGTGGGAGTGGCTCGGAACGTCCCGCGACGGTTCACATTGAAGGATGGGTTCGGGCCGGGTGGAATTGTTGTAATTGCAATTGAAACGGACGGGCAACGCTTTGCCTATATTACAATCGACGGTAACAACATGATAAGAGGTCTGCGGGAACATATTCTCGCGACGGCGAGAGAGGTCGGTTTTCAGGACGCAGAGGTCATGACCACCGATACACACATGGTAAATGGAATCGTGTCTGCCCCTCTAGGGTACCACACGGTTGGAGAAGCGGTCCCCTGGAGCGCGTTGCTGAGTGAAATATCCACGACGTGTCGACAGGCGATGATGG
>PMBQ01000360.1 GCA_003152955.1 Candidatus Bathyarchaeota archaeon | reverse complement strand
AAACCGATAGGCGAAAAGATTGAATTTTCGAGCAACACTAACGATGCCAAGTACTTCTACGCGAAAGTCATAAGAGTCGAAAATATGCCCGTCTTCCCGAAGTGACCGACAAAGGGCCATCGACTTTTTTTTGGATTGCAGCGTCCCAGACTTATTTCGTGATTCTTATTAGACTACGTGCCGGAGGTACATCGAGGCAAGCAAGTGTCTTTCCAGGATAGAATTCGTGACGCATCCAAAGCAAACAAGAGTAAGATAGTGCTCGCGCTTGATCTGGAGGATTCAGACCGCAATAACCTCATTCGAAGGAGTTGCGAAATGCTTGGAGCAGTTGGCAAATTCATTTGCGCCGTGAAAATCAATCGTCAACTTGTACTCTCTCTAGGATTACGCGATGGCGTGGACACTATCGTAGAACTAGTTCATGATCTATCATTGCCCGCGATTATGGACGCAAAGCTGAACGATGTAGGTCACACGAATCAGTTCATGACGCGCTCATACATTGACACTGGTTTTGATGGCATCATCGCGAGCCCAGTCGCTGGATGGGAAGGAGGCCTGGATTCAGTGTTTCAACTTACAAGTTCCCTAGGAAAGGGTGTGATCTTGCTCATCTACATGAGCAATCCAGGAGCTGAAACACTGTATTCGCTGAAGACAGAGCCTGCAGATGGGAAGCCCAGACCGGTGTTCGAACTCTTCGCCGAAATGGCGGTTCAATGGAAAGCAAGTGGCGTCATCGTCGGAGCGACGAAACCCGACATAATATCGAGAGTGCGGAAGCTTGTTGGTCCAGACATGGGCATATTCAGCCCTGGAGTCGGAGTGCAGGGCGGTGATGCTGGGAAGGCTATAGCTGCTGGGGCAGACTATCTCATCGTGGGACGGTCGATCTATGACGCTGCAGACCCATCGGACGCCGCTAGGCGCCATCGTGAGATGGCCATGTGACTTCGAGCCACGCACAGAACGAATGCAACTAGACTTACCTGAAGGAATGCAAATGATTACGGTATGTCACGTTCAAGACCAAGATTTTTATTTAGCAAATATTGTAGCGGGGCGGTAGTGACTTCTCATGGGTGGAGCCAAAAAGAAAAGCATGGCGCAAATGGAAAAGCAGCAGGACCAACCGGACAAGAAACCCGAACCTGCCAAGAAGACAAAAGGCAAGACTGTCGCGGAGAAAAAGACAGCAGGTATAGCTATGCCAAACTTCGACAATGAGAAGATTATCGGTGAACTGTCCAAGATAGGCGCCTTGACTCCATACTCCATCGCGTCTCAGTACAACGTTCGCCTGAGCGTTGCGAGAGACATACTCGAGGAACTGGAACGGAGAAGACTAGTAACATCAGTGGGCGGGAATACTAGGATCAAGCTCTTCAAGCTGGCTGGAGCCTAGATCTTTTCAACACGTATTTTTGTTCCGCTCTTCACTGTTCGGAACATCTCGAGGTTTGACACAATTTTTCCCACAATGTTGACTGGGTNNAAGTAGATCTCCTCCCTCCATTTGGCAGCGCGGCCTTCGAAGGGTAACGCTTTCGCTAGGTTATCGACGGTCATTGGACTCTGAAAGCGTATCATCTCCCCCTCAGCCTCTCCATAGCTCTCCGCAATCAAACGGATCTTGTAGCGGGTAACATCGGTCTCAGGTGGCTTCGTCTCGGGCGGGGTGGGAAGTGCTGTAGAATCAGTGCTCAATCAATTTCCCTGCGGACTCTTTGGTTCTGCACCGCCTGAAGTTATGTTGTGCTGTTTAAACGATGTGTTGCTTTTGACTTTGTGCAATTGTTGCTCTTGGTAGTTTTGTGGGAAACAGATAACTACTACGCTTCTTGCTCTAGCGGAGAGAGTTGAATGAACCATTGAACAGTCCCGTTCGCACGGTGATCATGGGTGCTGCCGGTAGAGACTTCCACAACTTCAACGTCTATTTCAAAGACCGTTCCGATTATGATATTGTTGCCTTTACCGCAACACAAATCCCTGGCATCGAAGGGCGAACATATCCGCCGACCCTTTCAGGATCACGATATCTGAAAGGCATTCCCATCCTACCTGAGGAAGATCTACCCAAGATCATCAAAGAAAAGGACGTAGATCTCGTTGTATTGGCCTACAGCGATCTTTCAAACGCGGATGTCATGCACAAAGCCTCAATCGTGTTGGCGTGCGGCGCTGACTTTCGACTAATGGGACCGAAAACAACGATGCTCAAGTCGAAACTGCCCGTAGTCTCCGTCTGCGCAGTGAGAACTGGAGCTGGAAAGAGCACAGTCTCCAGGAGTGTTTCAAAATCTCTCAAGAAACTCCGAGGTCGAGTCGTTGTTGTTCGTCATCCTATGCCCTACGGCAAATTGGCCGAAGAGGTGTGTGAACGATTCGCAACGTACGACGACATGAATCACTTCGAGTGCACGATCGAGGAACGTGAAGAATACGAGCCTCACATTGACATGGGAAACGTAGTCTACGCAGGCNNGACGGCGGAAACAATGATCTACCGTTCTACAAACCAGACCTACAGATAGTCGTTGTGGATCCTTTCCGTCCTGGAGATGAACTTAGCTACTATCCGGGCGAAACAAACTTGAGGATGGCAGACGTGGTCGTGATAAACAAAGTTGACACTGCCCTCGCTGAAGATGTCAAGACCGTTCGCAACAACGTCAAACGGGTTAGGCCAGAGGCAATAATTGTTGAGACCGCGTCGGATATCTATGTAGACGACAAATCACTGATTCGAGGAAAGAAAGTCGTCGCAGTGGAGGATGGTCCTACCGTCACTCACGGTGGCATGAAAGAGGGCGTCGGCGCCATAGCTGCTAGAAAGTTTGGAGCGAAACAGCTGATAGATCCTAGGAAATACGCAGTTGGCTCGATCAAACGAATCTACGAGAGATATCCACACCTGGGAAAGGTGCTCCCTGCGATGGGTTATGGCGAGAAACAAATCAAGGAGTTAGAACAAACGATCGCTGCCATTGATTGCGATACCTTCGTGTTTGGAACTCCAATAGACTTGAGAAGGATAATGAAAGTCCCGAAGCCAGCTGTGCGCGTTCGTTACGAGATACGCGAGGTCACCACACCAACACTCGAAGAAATACTTCGCACTATGTAGATAGACGGGTCCCGACGTTCACGCTAGTACGCGTTTGAGCGTTTCGAAGATGTACCCCAGGTCTGATTCGTCGAGCTTTGGATGTACTGGAACGGAGAAAACCTGTCGGCAGGCCTTTTCAGTCTCCGGTAGCGGCCGACGGGTTGTGGAGAACTCACGATACAAGGGCAACATGTGCAACGGAGATTCATAATAGACCGCTGCTTCAATGTTCTTAGACCGGAGTTTTTCTATCGCTTTGTTTCGCTTCCCCGCGTTTGCCCCGCGCAATCTAAGAGTGTAAACGTACCACGCATGCTTCCTTCCGTCAGGCTCTTTTGGTGCAATTACTTTCCCTAAAACACCCAACTTTTCACTCAGGAACTGCGCGTTTTTTCTTCTCCGTTCAAGAAAGGACGGCAGTTTCTTCAACTGAGCGAGTCCAATGGCGGCGAGGATTTCATTCATTCGGTAGTTGTTGCCAATTGAAGTCGGCCAGTAGGGTCGTTGTTCCCCGTGTGTTCTTATCATTCGAAGTTTCTCGGAATAATCATCATCGTTCGTGGTGACCATACCTCCCTCTCCCGTCGTCATGTTCTTTCCCGCATAGAAACTGAAGCACGTCATGTCGCCGATCGAACCTATCTTTGAGCCCTTGTACTCTGCACCATGAGCTT
>PMBQ01000364.1 GCA_003152955.1 Candidatus Bathyarchaeota archaeon | reverse complement strand
AAAATACGCGTGAAGATTTCTCACGAAGGCGCGGCTGTTGATCCATAATGCCACTTCCTCGCTACTTCGTTGAGTCTCATCTGCGGTCGTTATCTCAAACAAGGCTTCGTTATCGTCAATAATGGAAACTCGGGGAATTGGCTTAGCTTTCAGGTCAAGATGCCTGATCTCGATGGATTGACACATTTTCGCCATGATTTTCAGATTCGACAGATTGATTGTTGAGATGATTCTCACTCGTAATCCGGTCTTAACCCGCTGAGTGAGTATGTCGAAAAGTCCAGAGTTTTCACCTCGCACAATTTCCGACGGTGAGAACACTGTCAAAACTGATTCTTGCGCCTGGGTGTACATGGTCTGGAGCCGTTGCTCAATCCGAATCCTCCCCTCTACAACCTGAAATCGTTCCGCTTCATTTGCAACCGGTTCAACGCGAATGTCTTCAAATTCATGGCGGAGATTTTCTCCGCGCTGCTCCAGAATTCGGAGTACAGCCTTTCTCTCGTCGATGAGAATTTGTAAGCACTTGTCAAAGGGGATAGATTGAAAGCGCACCGGCCGCTCTAGGGTTGCCTCTACAAGACCGCGCCGTTGGACATTTCTGATGGTTCTGTAGGTTTCAGTTCGGTTAATTTGGACTGCCCGAGCCACTTCGCTCGCTTTGGATGGGCCAGTTTTGGCCAGAAAGACAAGTACTCGCGCCTCGTTCCTTGTTAGGCCGTATTCCTGTAGCTCCGCGACAATTTCATTGACTGCTTGGACTTGGAGTGGAGTGGGATTACTCGTAAACTCACCCCTGCAGGTCAATGTCTGGTACGAGAGCGACAAAGCTCAATATAAACGAGGATTCTGCAAGATCAAGAAGAATGTCTGAATGGGGCTCGGCCGAAGTGCGCCCGAGTTATTTCTTGCGCGCATTCGACCAATGACGTGTCAAGTGATCCCTGTTTTGACCTTGGTGTAGACTCTTTCAATCCCGTATGGCTTGAAGGCTGTCCCCTCCCCGGAGTAGAACTTGAGGAACCACTCCACCCAGTGAAGTCGGAGGGACTGCATGAATACGAACGCAGTTTCCAATATCAGTATCAACACCGTAGTTAAGGCGGCAAAGAGGATCCAGCCAAGAGCAGTTGCCAGCGGGTTTCCCATTGCGGAGAACGTCACTAAAACCCCTAGGAAGAGGCGCAGAAACACGTCATCGATCAATTTCATTGCTAGAATTCGCACGTAGGATATGGTGTGAGATAGTGAGGCTAGCAGAGATTCGAATGCATTCATCAAGCCCATGCCCCCTTCTGCCCATAACTTCAGGACTAGCATGGCGATCATTGGAACGCCAATCCTCAGGAAGATATCGGTTGTGTTTCGTGGGTCGAAGAGGTAGTTCGGAAATCTGAGACCGTATTGAAGTAGAGTTATTCCAAAGGCGGCGTAGAACCAGAGCCACACAAGCGGTCCTGAGACTAGCTCGCGATATTCCTGGACGTACAGCTTGTTGACTATGTCTAGGACGAGTCCTGAGATAATGTGTATCACACCGATGGTAATTGATAACCTTAGCATGAGCCGGATGTTCTCAAATGGTTCGAACCACAGGGGGCCGGGCAGGCCAGTTATCATCTTGAACCATTCGACGTTCCCGAACACTGTTCCATAGAGAAAGCCAACCACGAGTGCGGATGCGCCGCTCAGTATTAGCAGTGGGGATCCTTGGATCACCATGCTGAATACGCCGCCCAAGCCACCGTAGGCAGTGTCAGAAATGACTAGGCCGCGTTTCTTGTATATGTAGAAGATAATCGAGATCAACATTACCACTAGTCCATTGCCTACGTCTCCGAACATGAATCCGAAGAAGAGCGGATATGTTATGAGCCAGAGAACGGTCGGATCGATCTCGTCGCTTTTCGGAACTCCGAAGCCGATTGTCAGCTTCTCAAAGATACTCAAGACCGGAATCTTCGGGTTTTGCATACGAGTGGGAGCATCACGACTATGCCAATCTTTCATAATTACCTCGTCAGCGCAGATCGTCCTAAGCTGTGACCTGATGGGGTTCACCTTTGACGTAGGCGCCCAACCCTCAATCATGTAAGTGGTTTCAGTCTTCCCACAGTATCCCTTTGCCTGTTCGAACGCCCTCTCAGCTTCCACGACCTCACGCTGAACCAGCAGGTACTCTCCATCGACGCGCCCAATCTCAGCGAGTTTGTCTTTCAATTGTTTGAGGCGCGTCTTGGATTCTTCTATTCGGCTCGTCGATTCATACGTCAGTCGCCCGCTCCTAGCCATAGCCTTCAACTTCAGCCCCAGCGTTTGGGTGATGGTGTCGGCTATTGCGCTCTCGTCGCGTTTTGTAGCAAGGATTTTCGCTACGCTGTCCGATATGTCTTTCACGACTGCGTTCTCTAGGGCCTTTGCTTGGACCAGGCTCCCAACTGGCTCAGTGAGTTTCATCTCAGCGGGTTTGAGAATTTGGAAGATGGCGCTTATGATTTCCTCTAGTTTGTGTCTGCCTTCAGGTGAGTCCGTATTTTCAATCTTCGTGATCTCTTCTATGCTCTTTTGAAGCTGTTGTTCGGCGTACGCGATCAATGATTCCAGAGCTTGGATCTCGCTGCTGGTTGACATGACTTGTTGTTCGAGTTGAGTGACTCGTTTCTCAATGTCGGCTATTTGTTCATCCGAGATGCGTAATCCTACCGTTACGGGTCTTGCTAGCTTCGAGCCTATTCCGAGAGCTGTTACGATTGAATTGATCTTGGATTCGAGTGTTGTGAGCCGGTAGAGCCGGTCGGAAACGGTTGTTGGGGTGACTCCTCCGCCGTACCCCTTAATCATCTCCTTTACATCGAGTAGCTCTATCGCATTCTGCTCGCGGAGATAGAGCATGACCTCATCAAATTTCTTTTGAGGGGCGATTATTTCGACCCGTCTCATTTTGGTAGGTAAGAGCAACTGTCTGATTCTCCTGACTTTGAAAGATTGTTAAAGTATTTCCGGTCTTTCCCTCTCGCGTTGTCTGCCAGGCTTCTGCTTCTGTGTCATGAGTCGTTTAAGTCTGTCCGTAATGGTGTCGTAAACCGCAGGTAAGTCCCAGCCTTCCTCGGAGTACGTATACGAATTCCTCGAAGTTCTGATTTGAACTGTCACTTCATACCGCCCTCGTTCTTTGCCAGGCTTGCTGAATTTGGATTTGATTACTGATCTGGCTTCGATGATGTCGGGGAAAACTCGGAGCAATTGATTAACTATTCGTTTGAATTTTGCTTTCGTAGCCTCAGATTCGAACGGGTCTTCAGGAAGGCCTACGATGAAGACCGGGACATTGGTCTCGGGTTCGGCTTCGGCGATCAATGTCATGAAATTCCTAAGTGTAGCAATTGCTTGCAATTCTTCCCATTGAGTGATCAAAATGTAGGTTCCGGGGCTGGACAAAATCAAGTTCAGCGCCTGCTCAGCGCCGGTGTCGGGTGAGCAAGTCAATGGGTTACTCCCCATGGCGTCCTGGACTGCGAAGTCGAAAACGCCTCGTGCTTCAGGTTTCATTGATTTGCTGCCGAGCCTTTCCGGTTGAGTAATGTGTGCGACGATGTCGGCAGATGTAATCATACCTTCCAGCCGCTTCATCTTGGTTACCGGTAAGTGGTCAATCCGCTTCCGTATCATGAGATCCCTTGCCTTGGCGGTGGAAGCCTCGCTTTCAATCGTAATTGGATCGTTCACGGCGAGTGATGTGACCCGCATCTCTCCACCTATCTTGCCCTTCAGCTGCGTGAGAATGTCAACGGAATTTACCTGGCCTATGATCTTGTGTCCGTCTGAAATTGGGACGGCTCTAATTCGGTAGTCCATCATCAGGCGAGCAGCCTCACCCACAAGGGATTCTTTACTTATGACCGGAACATACGACATCATTGCCGCCGCTTTGGTAGCTTCAATGTTTGCTGTCTTCAACACGTCCCGAGCAGAGATCATTCCGCATCGCTCTCCCTCAGGCAGGAACACTTGGTAGATCCCGTGTTCTCTAAACAGGCCCACTATCTTGGACAAGCTGCTATCAGAGGGTGATTCCACAAGATCTGAGAGGAACGATTCGACGGGTTGGCGTCGAAGCTCTTCCACATTCTTTGATAGACTCGAAGATGACATCAGGAGAACTCATCCTAGTGGGTGATCTGTGATGCGTGCGCCTTTAGAACACCGTGGTCTCTCAAATAAGTTCCATAGTAGATCAATGCCCAAAGTGCACGGGCAGCTCGCTCTGGCACTTCATATGAAGGGATGCCTCTTTTCTCAAATCCCGCTCTCATTGCAATAGCCATCTCAGTGCCTCCAATGTCACACACGGTGACTGGTTTCCTGTGCTCCTGGGCAGCTTGTGAAATCATTTCCACGGCATCATCGAAGATCGTTGGAGCATGATGCGAGGCAATTACCACCGCACCTCCGATTTCTGTCTCTTCGAGTATCGTGGAAAGAGCCAATTCGAACATCTTTCCAGTAGCCTCCGCGGTCAGATCTAGCGGGTTGTTCCCTGATAGGACTGGGAGGAGGAGGTTCTTAGCTTTGAATTCGGAGAATTTTGATAAGAGCCGTTCAGGGAAACTGTTCACTTTCAGTCCGGATTCTTCGAGCGCGTCAGCGGCTATTATGCCCGGTCCGCCAGCATTTGTCAAGACGGCCGCATTACTTGTATGACCGGGTGGCTGAAGAGCAAGTGCGCGTCCGAAGTCGAAGAGCTCTTCGACATTTCTTGCCCGGATGATCCCTGCTTGCCTGAAGACTCCTTCATAGATTTGGTCTGACCCGGCTAGTGCAGCTGTGTGCGAGGCAGCCGCACGCCTTCCAGCGTCGGTTTTCCCAGATTTCAAAGCGATAATGGGTTTTTTCCTCACTGCCTCCTTAGCCTTAGCGAGGAAATTTCTTCCGTCGGCAACGCCTTCAACGTACATGAGGATAACGTTGGTTTTGTCGTCGTTCGCGAAGTGTTCAAGCAATTCGTCTTCAGTAACGTCGCATCTGTTGCCGTAGCTAACGAAGGCTCGGATTCCCATCCAATGGCCGGCCATGTAGTCGAGGGCCGCAGCTCCGAAAGCTCCACTTTGCGTGAGCAGGGATATTGATCCAGGCCTCGGGCGCGGCGTTGCCACCACTTCGCGCCCGTCAGACAGAAACTTGGTTTCAGGAAGGAAGAGAGTATCCATCCCCGTTAGGGCGTCGTATACCCCAAGGCAATTTGGACCAACGAGTGCCAAGTCGTATTTTCTCGCTCTTTCCAGTAACTGCTGTTCCAGCGCTCGATTTCCAATTTCCGCAAATCCTGAAGATATTATGATGGCGGCTTTCGTTCCCGCTTTTCCTGCCTCTTCGACGACCTCAGGGACATTCGCTGCAGGAATCGCAACGACTATGGTCTCAACGTTGCCAGGAATCGCCGAGACAGATCGATAGCATTTCTGCCCTAGAATTTGCTCGTGATTGGGGTTGACTAGGTAAACCTCGCCCTTGAATAATTTTCTTCTACTATTCGTAACCATATTTTCCGCGATTACGTATCCAATTCTGCTTGGTGTGGCGGATGCACCGATTATGGCTAATGATTTTGGTTCAAAAAACTGTCTTAGGCTACGACCTTCTTTAGGTATTGAACGTCTCCCCCGCTCTTCCGCTCTTTCCAGAATTGACAGACATCGCTGTTGCTTTCAAGATAGCGGTTCATGGCTACTTCGGAGACCATTTGAGCAGAGCGGGATATGTGGACTAAATTCGATATGATTCCTCTTAGTGCACAAGTGACTTTGCGGTCCTGAACCGTTGCTACAACTAGGTCCGTGAGGGTCCTTTCCGTTTCCTCCACGCGTTTGGAGCGGTCAACGATGCGGTTGGCCAAGCCGACATCTAACAATGTGAACGAGTCCATAGCCTCTTTGGTGATTCCGATAGTCTCCGCACCGAACCTGCAAACTTCATCGATGACTGAAGAGAACAGGGTATGTTTTTCGTCGGCCATCGACAATACCAGATTGGCTATTGCTTCACTGCAATCCGCGATTTCCTCGAGGTATTTGGAGACGGCGCGGTATCCAACCGCGTGTGTTGCAGACTCGATTCCCACATGACGTGAAAGGGGTATCTTGGAGATTGCACGGAATATCTGACGGAGGATCAGCCAGTAGAGACGGTCGGCCTCATTCTCAAGTTCGAGAACCTCTAATGCCAATGAGAACCTTCGGTCCATTAACGCTTGCATCGAAGTCTCCAACATAGATACGGCCACTTTGTGAAGGCGTCCGAGCAGTCCAGTAATAGGGTACTTGGACGGGTCTAAGAAGCACTGGATGACTGCCTCCTGCGGTGTCTGTTCGACGATGCCTAAACCGCTCAAAGTTCGTGTCGCGTTACGGACTTCATTGAGCTGTTCAGCAGTTAATTCCTTGGTGGAGGAGACAATGATCGTGTCGCGGCCCAGAATGTAGTTTCCGGTGATCATGCGAGTGAGCAGATCTCGGTCATTGCATGAGTCTACATTGATTTTGCAAATTGTCATTTCTTCGGATTCCATTTCACTTCCGGGTGTAACGACTAGTTCCCCGAACTCGGAGAGCCGGAGTGTAACGACGCCGCCTTGCTTCAAACCGACTTGTCGGACCCAGTCTCTTGGAAGAGAAACCGTCAACGTCGAATGGCCCACTCGCTGGACCTTTCTAATCTCCAACCATGTTTCACTCTAGTAAGATACTTTTTGGATGTGCTTAGACCAAAGGTATCAGCATGGTATTGACCTGTTATATATTTCGCCGCGATTCTATATAGAGAAAGGGCTACATGTGATCAAGGTGTTGGGGTCGAATATGGGCAATCTTCGAAGTTTCAAGAAACAAAAACATGTCTCTCCTAACGGCGACACCTTTCGAACCTTGGGAAGGCGTATCCATTTCCTTCCTCAATAACGAGCTACCTCCGTTCAGTCATGTGGGGGAACGCAGAAGTGAGGTACGTCACTTTGAGTGTCGAACTCTCCCGGGAACCTTGATCTGATTCGACCTCAGGAATCCCAGACTTATCCAGCCAAAAGATCAAATTTCATTTCGCTCCTCCAATCCGTTCCAATTCTGGAAACTGCATTGCAAACATATAACCTACGGAATGAGGAAGCTTTCACACAGCAGAGGCGTTCAGAGGAAATTCGTAATGTGTCTGGCCTATCCGGGTAAAGTAGTGAGGATNNGTCGATTATGGCCCAGACGGCATAAGAGATAACATCAATATTTCTCTCATCGATGTGCAGGTTGGAAACTATGTGCTGGTTCAAGGAGGCTTCGCGATCAGAGTTCTCTCCGAGAAGGAAGCTGAAGAATCGTTAGATGCGTGGAGAATGATTCAGGAGGAACTTCAGGAATCCGAAACAGAGATGCCCCGAAGTTGACTGCGAAGAATCTGAATGGGGCAATTTTCGCTGCTCGACACAGCTTCATGCCGAACCGTTTGGGGTACTGCGGACCCGACGAGAACGACGTGCTACTCGACGCTTGCTTGAACAACAAACCAAGTGACGAGCTGATCAATGCACTTGAAGGCTTTCAAGCCGCTTACCCGTACCTGCGATTCATCGCTCAATCTCAGGGGCTGGAGAGCCCGTTCGACTATCGCGCAGTCGAGGCCTACTGGATCGGAAACGATGTCTTGGAGAGAATCGCTCCCAATGAGTTCTACGACCACCTGAAGCAACGATTTGAGAAGAAATTCCCGAAAGAACATGTCAAGAAGCTATTTGACGCGAAACAATTCGCAGCTTTTCCACATCACGCACTTCACGTGTTCAATGCGTTCTCAAGCATGAGCTCATCGCCCGAAGCCCTAATCAATCCAGCTGGACAGCCAGATGAAAAAGTCGCCCGTCTGATGGACAAATGCCGTATCTCTTGGGGAAGAGTCTTGGGGCTTGAGAANNCCAGTTCTAAGACGTGACGGCAAGCTGTTCTTGGGCGACCCGGTAATGACAAATGTCGTTGCAGAAGTCCAAAGCAGAAGCTTCGTGAGTGATGTTAGAATTGGCGATTGGGTTTCGTTTCATTGGGGCTTTGCATGCAGCACCCTTACCCCAATGCAAGTGGCCAATTTGAGGAAATACACTCTAGCCGACATGGGCGTTGCTAACAAGGTTCCCGCCCCACAGTAAGCATAATCCAATCAGGTTTGATCAGATGTCTTTACGCAACCGTTGGGCAATTGCCACACTGACTGGTGCGGGTGTATTCGTTACCTACATGCTCCGTTTCAATATCTCACCGATTGGGCAGCTTATATCAACCGACTTTCATCTATCTGATTTCGAACTCGGGCTCCTCCTCTCCGGGTCCCTTTGGATCTACACACTCATGCAGCCAGTTGCAGGGCTGATTACAGACCGTTACGGCGCGAAGCTGAGTCTCCTCTTAGGAGGGCTGGCGACGTCGGTTCTCACTGTCGCTTCTGGTTTCGCAGGTTCGTTCTTAACCCTCCTTGGCATGCGAGTTATCATAGGCGCGACGCAGGCCCCGAACTTTGTCACTGGCGCGAGTGTGACCTCATCCGACTGGTTCAATAAGAGTCAAAAAGCTCGTGCAACCTCCATTTGGATTGCTGGCGGACGATTCGGCCAAGTTCTGACTTTGCCTTTCGCAGCGTGGTTGGGAGTGGCTTATGGTTGGCAGTGGACCTTCATTGTGACGGGGTTGGTTGGGATCGCTTGGTGTAGCACTTGGTATATTGGTTTTCAGAACAACCCGCCAGAATCTCCTCAAAGCAAACGAAAGCCGGCAAGCCTTGGCATTCGCAAAAGTTTTCCCGCAGTGCTTACTCCGCTCGGTTTCGGGTTCGCTCTAGCCAGCTTCGGCCAGGGTTACGTGGCATATTACTTGAATCTGTGGTTGCCCACATACCTCGTTCGGCAGCAAAAATTCACGATACTCAATGCTGGAATATTCTCGTCGCTACCATTCATTGCGCTAGTGGTCACGTTGATTCTAGTGGGCGGGGTTCTTTCCGATTACGTTGTGAAACGCGGCGCCTCACCTGTGGGCTTTCGTCGAAATCTCTTTTCGGTTGGCATGGTTTTGACAGCGGTCATGCTTTTCGCTACTGCCTACGCCCCGGACCCGTATTCTGCTGTGGCTTCAATCAGCCTAGCGGGTGCGTGCCTAGGCTTCTCCACCCCATCATTATGGGTGGCTATGGTTGAGTCGACTCCGAAGGAAGTGACTGGGGCAATGGGAGGGATTCAAAACCTTGGCGGTAACCTTGCAGGGATTGTTGTTTCCATATTGACGGGGTACGTTTTGCAAGTTACGAAGAGTTTCTTCTATGCATTGCTCGCAGGTGCTGGTGTGGCATTGCTCGGCGCGGTGGCGGCGTTTGTGCTGATTAGGCCGAGGAAGAAATGGGCGCTCAAATGAACGGTGGAGTGACATCACGCGGGTCACTACTTTATATAGAATACCAACGGAACCGCTAAGAGTAAATACAAAATTCCATCCCGCGGCGGTAAGCGGTTGCGAAACCAGCATCTAGTACAGATGTTGAAAGACCAACTTGACCACGAAGAGCACGAAACAGAAGTCTACGCAGGAAAAGTAAGAGAGACAAAGCATAGCGTGGCCAAGCTATTCTATGCAAAGCTAATGCGGGACTCGATGCAACACGCCGACGTACTCAACTCCGCCATTAGCTACTTGGCAACCAACCAGTGGGAAGCCCTCACTCCTCTAAAAGAGACCCGGGAAGAAATGCTCCGCCTAATGGACATGGAGGAAAAGGCGCTGCGGCTTTTCACAACGACCTCAACCCAAGTCAGCGATACGCACCTAAAATCCTTGTTGACAATGCTTGCATTTGATGAGGAGCAACACTATGCCATCCTCAAATACGTACTGGAGAATTTTGTTGAGAAGAACGAGGTCATCAGGGCTTGAGTCAGATCATGACCATGCCTCAACCTCGAGCATCAGTGAATGTGCTTGAGGAACGATGCAAAGCCTGTGAGCTATGCGTCGTGGCCTGTCCATCTGGCAACCTGAAGATTTCAAGCAAACTAAATCGCGCGGGGTTTCATCCAGTTGAATTTACGTATCAAGGAACAAAGGGAGAATGTACAGGCTGCGCCATCTGCTATTGGGTCTGTCCCGACTTTGCCATCAGTGAAATTCGGGTGAAGGCATAGATGTCAAAACATCGGTTGTACCTCAAAGGGAACGAGGCATTAGCATATGGCGCTTTGGAGGCAGGACTGAACGCTTACTTCGCCTACCCGATCACTCCGTCCAGTGAGATTCCTGAAACGTTGGCGAAGGAGTTCGGCAACAAGAAATATCCGGAGTTCAAGTTCTTCCTTCAAGCAGCGAGCGAATTAGAAGCAGTCAACATGGTATTGGGCGCAGCTTCCGGAGGAGTTCGAGCGATGACCGCCACGTCCAGCCCTGGCTTTAGTCTCAAGCAAGAAGCTCTCTCGTACGCAGCCTGCATGGAACTACCATTCCTCGTGGTCAACATTTCCCGCGCAGGACCTGGTTTGGGAAACCTTGGACCCGAACAGAGCGATTACTTTCAGGCAACCAAGGGCGGAGGCCACGGAGACTACAGACTCATTGTCTTGGCCCCGGCATCAGTTCAAGAGATGGCGCAACTTCCAAGAATCGGGTTCGATCTCGCGTTCAAATACAGAAACCCAACCCTCATCCTAGGAGACGCATTCATAGGACAGCTAAAAGAAGATGTGGCCATCCAGGAATTCACACTCCCAAAATACGACGTATCATCCTGGGCAACGACCGGCGCAAAAGATAGAGCACCCCACATTTTGAGCTCCTTCGAACTCGACCATCAAAAACATTACAGACACCTTGGTAGGATTTATGAGAAATACCAGCAAATCGAATCAAACGAAGTGCTATTCGAAGAGTACCTCACAGAAGACGCTGAAACCGTGATCGTTGCATTTGGAATAGCGGCCCGCATAGCCAAGGGAGTTGTCAACAAACTCCGCAAAAAAAGCATCAAGGTCGGCCTATTCAGACCCGTAACCTTGTGGCCCTTCCCGGAAAGTCCGCTCAAGAAACTCGCGGCACAAGGAAAACGATTCCTCGATCTGGAACTGAATGCTGGCCAGATGATTCAAGACGTTAAGCTCACTGTTGGCAGTGATGTAACCGTTGATTTCCTAGGGAAATGGGGCGGAGTCGTCCCGACAGAAGCAGAAATAGAGAGTAAACTCAGGCAATTGGAGGTGGTTGCGGCATGAGCCAATCTGCGCTAAAGGTGAAGCTGGGCAAGCCTCAATCTCTGACGGACAATCCGACGCACTACTGCGCGGGCTGCGAACATGGCACGTTGACCAGGTTAATCGCCTCAGCCATGGATGAACTTGGAATACGTGAGAAGACGGTTATGATTGACTCCGTTGGCTGCAGTGTCCTAGCGTACAATTACCTCAACTGCGATCACGTTGTCGCCCCACACGGAAGAGCGCCAGCAGTCGCCGCCGGGCTCAAAAGAGTAAGGCCCGACCTTACCGTCTTCACGGTTCAAGGTGACGGCGACGCAGCTTCAATAGGCCTTCTAGAGCTAATCTACGCAGCTCAAAGAAACACCCCGATAACCGTATTCCTAGTCAACAATGGCATCTATGGAATGACAGGAGGCCAGATGGCCCCCACCACATTACCAAACATGCGGACTTCCACCTCTCCTTATGGGAGAGATGAGACCCTCATGGGCCATCCTTTAAGAATGACGGAACTGGTTGCCCAACTTCCCGGAACTTATTATGTAACCCGCCAGGCTGTGCATACNNGTGGAATCGAGGGAGTAGCCTACGTCAAGCGCGCGAGTCTGGTCGTTACAGAACTTGAGAGTCCGCGAGGAAAGGTCTACACGATAAAGAACTTGCTCGACGCGAAGAAGTCGGTCGAAAATGCTTTCAAGGTCCAAGCCCTCGGCGGATTTGCCTTCGTAGAACTCCTAAGCACCTGTTCAGTAAATTGGAAAATGTCAGTCNNAGGCAGGACACGGCGGTCAGGGAGTTCTGCTTCTCGGCGATTACATCGCATACGCCGCCATGCTCGAGGGCAAACATGTGGCATACACGCCATCGTATGGCCCTGAGACAAGAGGCGGTAAAGCAAAATGCTACGTCATAATTTCGGACGAAGAAGTGGATAACCCAATCGCCGAGATACCTGATGTAGAGCTAATTATGAATCAGCCCTCAATGGACTTCCTAGATTCTCTTCGTTCGGAAGGGTTGATTATCTACAATACTTCACTGATCGATTCCGTAGTCGATCGCGGCGACGTGAAAAGCTTTGGGATTCCAGCAACGGAGATGGCGGAAGGGCTGAAGCGGGAGATATCCTCGGACCAGATACGGGATCCGAAAATGTTAGCAAACGCGGTTATGTTCGGCGCTTTTCTAGAACTCTGCGCTCCTCAAATCGAGGAAGATCACATCAAAGAAGCATTGAAGCATTTGCTCGCCAGCAAGAAGGAAGGTCTGATAGCGGTGAACTACTTGGCGTTAACGAAAGGCAAGGAATTCGTCCGCGCGAATCCACAGCACAGAGCTCCGTCCATGTTCAATTGCGTCCCCAGTTGGGCGTCGCAGTAGTTTGAATTAGCCACACCAATAGCCCAAGATTCCTAGCCTTCCCGAGACACTTTGCTCAGTTTCTTGGCGGATGCATGTGGGACAAAAGTATCCTTTGCCGGTTTCAGGAGCTCCAGAAGAACCGTCGTGTTGGCTCATCCAGAAACGTGTGCCGCATTGAAAGCATTTGTGTTGAGTCGTTAAGACGGGTGTTCCGAGTTTTTGAGATTTTTCTCCAGCAATCCGATCAGCCAGTCTTTGGTTGACGCCCAGTGCTAGACACTGTTTCGGTTCTTCGGATGGGAATCCCAAATCGGTCACAAGCAGCTTGCCATCTTGCAAGAGCCATACATCGTATCTTCCTTGAAGGTCACATTCGAGAGCATTGTTCTTCACTGATGCTCCCCTCGCTCCGAGGATGCACTTCCCTCCAGTTGCATGGCAGTTCCCGCCCAATACGAAATTCAAGCACATGCTTCGAAGCCATCCCCGGGGAGTTGAATCGTCTCTTATAGCCATTGGATCTGTGTGGCACTTGGCGTACTTAGCATAACGGCCCGATGCGAAGACAGTCAGACGAGATGGAGCCTTCTACTTTCTAGTGAACATTAGGCATTATCTTGATGCGATGGACAGTGATGAGGAGGAGTTCTGCAACCGACTGCTGCACCGAAAGGGCGTCGCGGTGATTCCTGGCTCGTTCTTTGGAGAGATGGGCGCAGGCCATGTAAGGATGACTTTCATCAGCGAGCCAGAAGAACGAATTGAGTTGAGCTTCAAGCAGATGGCTGAATACGTTTTCTCCTTTACATTTTCAGCCGCACGATGAGTATGTACCTGTAAATTATACAAAGTGCGAAGTCATTGATGAAGGACCATCTATAGGCCAAGTCCAGTAAGTTTAGAGTCCGGGAAACAATATTGAAGCCTATATACTAGTTGCTAAACTATATTTATTCACGTGCAGCTGATTGGAAGCAAGAAAAGTTCAGAGAGTAGGGTACTCCACCTTAACCGTTTCACTCCCTCGGGACTGGGTTGAGGATGTGAAACTCAAAGCCGGCGACATTGTCTCAATCAAGCGTGAAGACGACGGTTCATTGAAGCTGATCCCTGGAACGGAACACAAACGCGAAGAAATCAAGAACTGCGTCGTTAACGCTGACCTTTGCAATTCTCCAAACCTCCTCACACGCGTAATAACGGCAAACTACATCCTAGGACACGACACCATTCAAATTGCAGCCAAAGATGAACTCAAAAAGAGTCACCTCGAGGAAATACGGGCCACAACTCAGCGCCTGACAGGTCTCAGCATTGTCGAGCAGACTCTGAAGCAGATAACCCTCCAAAGCTTTGTGGACCCCACTCGATTTCCAATCTACGGTCTCATGCGCCGCTTGCATATCATAATCTCATCCATGTTGGACGCCTCAACCAAAGCCTTGGTTGAAAGGTNNTGATTGTCAGACAACTGCTCTTGGCAATAAGAGATAGAAGTGTAGGATCTAAGATCGGTATAGAATCTCCGCTTCATATACCTGGAAACAGGGTGGTCGCCAAGACCCTCGAGGAAATGGCGGACTCAGCAGAGAACATTGCCAACGAAGTCCTAGCCCTCAAGGACAGGGATATCTCAAGTGAGACTATTCTGAACGAGATTGCAAAGTTTTCCAGCCAGATTAACAAGATCTCAGAGCACAGCATGAAGGCACTGCTAACCGGTGAGGTCCATCTCGCAAATGAAACGGTGGAGATGGTGCAGACCGCGGAAAACGATGAGCGTAAACTCACTCAGAGGGTCCTAACATACGTAAAGGATGCTACCGTGGCTGCGAGCTTGCGAATAATCGTCTGGAACCTTGGTCAGATCGCGAAATACTGCAGAATCGTAGGTGAAATCACCATCAACCGAGTTATGGAGAAACCATCACCCATTTGCGAGTACATGCCACTACAAGAAGCCAAAGCAAACTAAGCCAAAGTAAAAAGCATTCAGCTCGACTTGTCCTCTTCTCCAAGGATCTTTCCGATCATTATTAGGCCTTCATGTACCTCGTAATCGTTCGTCTTGAAGAACTTGAGCGACTTTTTGTTCCATTCGTATATCTGAGCGTTCACCTTTCTCGCTCCTTTCCTGATCAGCCGCTTTTCCAGTTCGTGAACTAGAGTACCGATTCCTGATCCTTGGTGGCTGGGTTTGACTGCTAGGTGATTGATCCACCCACAACTCCCATCCCATGTTCCCATGACAGCCCCCAAGGCTTCATGTTTTTCCTCGGCGATCAGAAAGAGATTCGGGTCTCGCTTCAGCTTGAGCTTGACACACTCGATATCATCCCCAGGTCGAGTTACAAGCCCGCTCTCCTTCCAAAGTCGCATGACCTCATCGTAGTCTGCGATCTTGAATTCGCGAATCCACATGTTCAGTGGAGTTCCTCCAGATTCCTTAACCCGTCGCATGTATTAGGCCGGAGTCTTTTGTGTTTTCATTCGCAAGTCTCCAACCTGGCTATCGTCTACTGATGACTGGTAATCCTTCCTTGAGTTCTCGTTCTCACACTTGACTAGTGTTGCGCCCGCGAGGTTCTTCATAGTATTCTGCCATCGAAATAGCGAGATACTTCACTAAATTTGCAAATGATCGCCTTGTCAATGACACCAGCTCTCATGCATTGATGGGACGAAGAGACACATATGATGAACATGGAAGATGAACTGGATCAGTTGATTTCTGGTTGTGGCGGGAAGACTTACTGTTTCCCGCAGTTGTTCAAGGAGACTGGCTTGAGGTGTGGTGAAGCCTGGGATGCCAAATGGACGGACATAGATACAGAGAAGAGCACGATCGTAGTAAGGCCGGAGAAGAACATCCGATCAAGAGGTCTCAGAATAAGCGGCAGACTAATCGCGATGACAAACAACCTGCCGAGAACATCGCCCTACCTATTTCGCACCGAAGAGCAAGACCGTATAGGTTCCCTATCATACGCAGGACGCAACTTCGAAAGACAATGGAAAGACTGCCACAAAATTACAAAACCCTCGAATACTCCAAATCCACTTCCACACGTTCCGCCACTGGAGGGTGACAGCAGAATACCCGAGAACCAAGGACATACTGCACGTCATAGATTTGCTTAGTCACAGGAACATCAAGAGCACACTACCTACACACATCTCGTGAAGTGGGAGTCAAATGACTACGTGTGCAAGGCTGCCAAGAACGTTGACGAAGCGGCGGCTCTCGTAGAAGACGGGTTTGATTATGTGACAGACGTAGAGCGTGAAGCTATTCAGAAAACGCAAATGACATTAACCCTTCTTGGAACAATGCCCCACGACAAGAAATGCCCCAGTCATTCGTTGACAAGAATGAAGATGCCATAATAGCTGATGCCATTAGCGGTAACCTGTCGGATTTCAAACCAGGCGGCCATGAGAACCTAAACCGTCTGAAGACGGTAATTGGGCAGGAGTTTGACAACGCGATAACTGACAACGAGGCCGCCTTGCGCAGGCTGACAGGCAACGTTCGGAAAGAAGCTGACGGTCTAAGAAAATACATAGGCGAGCTCAAGCGAAAGAAAGCGAGAAGAGTCAGCAAAATCAACAGCGACTCTGTCAAGTACGCCGATGAAATAGAGACTAGGCTCACATAGAAACCCCCGCGGACGAACTATTCCTCAAAGTCAAAGGCAACATGAAGTACCTCTACGCCCTGGTGGGCGATCAGACAAGATTCTGGATAGCGCAAGAAGTAGCCGACACAAAGTTCACGGCTGAACTGAGGCCGCTATTCTAGCTTGGGAAACAGATTGCAGAGAAGCAACTTAAACACTCATCACTGATGGAGCGCCAA
>PMBQ01000142.1 GCA_003152955.1 Candidatus Bathyarchaeota archaeon | reverse complement strand
CCGACCCCCTGGTCCCGAAGATTGGCGTCATCAGGAATCAACGCTTTAGCCAAGTTTGGTTGCGTTGAGATTCGCGAGTGAAAATGCGGGTTCCAGCATTTCTGTCCCACCTACAACTCAACACATCCAAGCAGCCAGTGGGCACAATTTTGGGCACAATTACTCTTTCAAGGATCTGAGCTCCCTTTGGCTTAAAATGTGGGGACGGAAAGTCGATTTCAAGGGCACCGCTGCCTTTTTCAGGTTGTCGGCTCCCCTTTTCCAATACCACTTGTGCTCACGCCCGTCTAGTGGATCTCGGGTAATGGAGAGACTACCTAGCATGTACCCCCAGTACCCCACCAGACGAATAGGGCACGTTGCAGTTTTCCAGCCGAGTGCCCAATACCAAGCAGCGGGGGGCCAATTTGACGGATTTTGTTAGCCGCATTGCTCGGAGTCGCGAGAGCGCTAGCAGGTTGAAGAACACCGATGGACCTATTATTCCCCATGACAAAACGCTGTCCGTGGAACTCTGATGGCCAATCGAATTGAACCCATCATGGCAAAAGTCGGCAGGGCCAATGAGCTCATCCGAGACCAGGAATCCAAATTCCGCGCCTTTGAGGAGAGCGCGCCATTCAAAATCGCCACGAAGACCGGCCAGGCGGGAAGCGGTTGCTCATATTACATCTCTGAAGTGCGNNCCCGACCTTTGCACTTTTCGCGGGCGATGCCATCCACAATTTGAGGAGTGCCCTCGATCATTTGGCGGGTCATCTAGTCCAAGGCAGTAACGCGACACCCAATAAAGAAACGAGCTTCCCTATTTCGGCGAACTCGACGAGATACGAAAAAGATAAGGTCCGCAAATTGCGGGGAATGCAGCCCGAATTCATAAAGATGATCGACAACCTCAAGCCTTATGGAGGCGGAAACGACACCCTGTGGACGCTTCACCAACTCGACATTCGCGATAAACACCGCTTGCTTTTGACCGTCGGCTTTGGATTCACTCGGTTCGACGTCGCCGACCATGTGGCCTTCGCCTACAAGCAAATCTTCGGAGACAAAGTTCCTCTGCCTATTCCTCCTCGCGTCATCAATCCGGGTGGAAGGTTCCCACTCAAGGAAGGCCACATACTCCTGAACCAGGTCGGTATATCGGAGGTGGACAAGAATCTTCAGTTCGGCATTGACATAGCCTTCGGAGAAGTTGGCGTTGCTGAGGGGAAACCGATTGTCGGACTGCTTCAGCATATGGCCGATCTTGTCAGCGACATTATTCATGGGTTTGAAACACCGGTGTGAAGCGATTGCCCGGGCTCCGATTGACCTGAGGCCCTCCTCTTATCGAGGAGGGGTTTGCTACACTGTGTGCAGTGATCTAGGTCCTCTCGATGCTTAAAACGGTCAAGGGTGCTCGATGAAAATCTTGAAGCTTCATGTTCAAGGGTTTCGCTCGCTCAAGAGCGTCGATTGGGACCTTATTGGGCTCAATGTGCTAACCGGCCCGAACAACTCCGGCAAAACAAACCTTGTTAGATCTATCGCACTGCTGAACGCGGCTGCCACTGGGAAGCTCAGTGACACTATTCTGGGGTACGGTGGCATAGCGCCGCTGCTTTGGGATGGGCGCGCTAGCTACCTAGACTGGAAAGTCCAATTCGACACTGCAGGCCTTTTGGACTACCCCAGTGTGCCAAAGGCGTCAGATAAGCTAACGTACGAACTACGCCTTGAACGTTTCGGCCCTCTTAACTCGTTTCGTATTGAACATGAGCTTTTGGCGGACTATGGCCAAATGCAAGCCCGTGGCGCTAAGGAACCGTTCAAGCTTATAGAGAGAGATCCCAAACACGCGGTCATTTTCGACAGCCAAGAGCGAAGGCTCACGGCACCTGCAGATAAGATAGATGACAACGTTCCGTTGCTTTCCGCCGTGTCTCGGATACTATCGAGTCCACGTCTCTGGTCCTTTCATCGGTCAATAGCTTCTTGGGGCATATACCACGACCTATTGGTTTATGAGGGATCCCCCGTTCGCCAAGCGACTGTTACACGACGGGACACTCACCTAGACTCCGATGGGCAAAACCTCGTTGCCGTTCTGCACACGCTTTACACTACCGATCGCGATTTCAAGCAACAGTTGAACGATTCCATGAAGGCTGCATTTGGACGAGATTTTGAGGGCTTGGAATTTCCACCCGCGGAAGATCAGCGAGTTCAAATGCGAATAACTTGGCGTTCACTGAAGACTGCACAACCGGCGACAGATTGTTCCGATGGCACGTTGAGATTCCTGATGTTGATCGCTATTCTCGCAAATCCAAATAGAGGGGACGTTGTCATAATTGAGGAGCCCGAGACAAACCTTCATCCGGCAATGTTCCCCGTCATAGCGGACTTAGCAGGGGCGGCTGCCGTGCACAGCCAAGTAATCTTTACTACGCATTCGCCTCAGTTTCTTACGGCTCTTGCCGAAAAGAAACCCAATACCACGGTCATGCAGTTTTCCAACGGCGAGACGAGCCTGAGAGTGCTGAAATGAAAAGAGCTGGAGCGCTGGCTTGCCAAATACACGATGGGAGACTTGTTTGAGTCAGGCGAACTCGAGGCGCTTCCTTGAACTTTGTGCTCTTTGTTGAGGGTCCCACAGAGAGAGCCGCAATCCCCGATCTTTGCAGGCGATGGCTGAATCTACATTTGCCGGTCCGCGTGGGAGTTCGACCCGTGGAATTTCGCGGATGGGCCCACTATCTGAGTGAGATACGGTCGAAGGTCGATCTGCATCTCTCCGGAGAGTCAGGAGCGGATGTCATAGCAGGGATCGGACTCCTTGATCTATATGGTCCGACGTTCTACCCAAACCATGCGAGAACTATTCCTGAACGATACAATTGGGCCAAGGCAGAAATTGAGCGTCAAGTTGGTCACGTGAACTTTCGTCAGCACTTCGCAGTTCACGAAAGCGAGGCATGGCTACTCGCCAATCCCGATGGCCTTCCGCGAGCAGTAAGGGACGCGCTGCCTGCCAGAGCAAAGACACCTGAGCTTGTTAACTTCAATGAGCCGCCCTCGATGCTCCTGGAACGGCTGTACACGAGCCGTCTTAAGA
>PMBQ01000092.1 GCA_003152955.1 Candidatus Bathyarchaeota archaeon | reverse complement strand
TTTATTATCGCAATTATAGCATATACCTTACCTGTTTATAACGTTGCGCTCATGCGTCACTCGATAGATCATGCATCACCTCCTCACTTCTCAACAATGCAATGCGCATCCCATAGGTAGGTGAAATGCAATTGCAAGCCTTGAGAAGACTGAGGATTTCTAGGAGACGCTTTCTGGGCATGGCAGCCACCTTTGCCGTGGCCACGGGCCTGCCTGGTCTGTCAGAGATCGTCCCGAGCCCCAGCTTAGTCAGACCACCTGGAGTATTTCAAGAAGACGAGTTCCTCGGCAAGTGCATCCGATGCAGAGCCTGCGCAAACGTCTGCCCGGTTCGCACAATTGGAATCGCTCACCTAGAACAAGGATTGCAAAACGTTGGAACGCCAGTCCTAGCGGTCCCTGCTGGTTATTGCATGGTCTTCAAAGACCTGGAATACCCCACTGTGTCCTACGGCACGGCGAAGGCCAGTGCGCAAGCTGGAGTGGAATGGAAGAAGACTCACGAGAATGAGAATGCGAAACTCTGCACTAGATGTGTCGACGTATGCCCTACCGGCGCACTTCAGCCGACGAATCTCCAACAGTTCCATTTAGGCACCGCTGTAATCTACAAACAACATTGCCTATCGTGGCTATATGGCGCCTGCAGCTTCCCATGCATCGATGCTTGCGTATTCGACGCGATCAGNNGGTATCATGGTGGAACCAACTCCGCCCATGGCGTAGTGTGGGATTAGAATGTCACAGAAGACCGTGCAAAGGAGTCCGCAAAGACTGGTTGCGCAGCAGATTATTCGCGAACCAATCGACAAGCCCATCGCCCAGATATCGGTGGGTCAAGTCTTCGTAATTCCCGAACGGTGCAAGGGTTGCAAGTACTGCTGGGAATACTGCCCCGAAGAAGTCTTGGAAGCGTCTCAGGGCATCAACAATCAGGGATATCATTATCCACAAGTGAAGCGGGGAAAGGAATCAGCCTGTATCGCATGTGGAATGTGCGAATGGATCTGCCCTGACTTCGCGATCTACGCAGTGGAGAAACCCAAAGTCAGCGGGATTCTAACTCACATTCGGAAAATCCGATGGGCCAGCCAGCTCGGCTTCCTCGCCTTGTTTTTGGTTGTGACAACGGGGACAGTGTGCACGGTCGTCCTAGGGAAGGGCTTTGCGGTCGCTGAACCGTTAGGCGTGCTTCAACTGATCTTCACTGAAGCCCTGAAACCAAACTTTTCATTCTCTTTCATCACTACGTCAATCATCATCGGAACGGCGATCTTCGTAGGCATAACGGTCCTATTTGGGAGAGCATTTTGCGCTTGGGCATGCCCGATAGGTACAGTGATCGACGCCATTGACACTGGCCTTGAAAAGTTGAAGTTCAAACCATTCTTCACACGCCACAACCCCTTCGCGGGAAATAACAAACAAAACGGGTTAGTTCGGAACGGAACAACCAAGTTCGCCTTCCTCGGCGCAACACTCGCGGGGTCCGCTCTCTTCAAAACACCTGTCTGGTGTGCCTTCTGCCCAATCGGAACAATATGCAGAGGCGCCGTGGCTGGCGCGGAACTCTCGATTGGCGCCGAGATACTCGCCATTCCAGCAGTGGGCGGACTGAGTCTAGGTGAGAAACGTTTCTGGTGCAAGTACTTGTGCCCAGTGGGGGGATTCCTGACGCTCCTGAGCAAATACAACATCTTCATTAAACCAAGGATGCGAGACGCACGACAAAGAAACTGCGGCCTCTGCACAAAGATCTGCCCCGAAGGAATCAACCTATGCCAAGAGAAATCTTACGCAAGATGCACCAAATGCCTAGAATGCTACGGAAAATGCCCGTCGGGAGCGGTCAAGATAGATCTGATGTAGGCCTCGAAGCGGAACCAGCATGAATTCAAATCAACACTTGGGAGATGTGGAAGTAGCAATGAGCAGTGATTATCGCGTCGGAGAATTTTTCATGTCGGGCAATCACGCGTCCGCGGAAGGCGCGATCATGGCCGGTTGCCGATTCTATGCAGGGTATCCAATCACCCCATCCTCGGAAATCGCAGAACACATGAGCAGGCGCCTTCCCCACTTGGGCGGCCATTACGTCCAGATGGAAGATGAAATCGGCAGCATCGCCGCGATCCTCGGAGCATCGAACGCGGGCGTGAAGTCCATGACGGCTACTGCAGGACCTGGCTTCTCTCTCATGATGGAAAACATCGGGTTAGGCGTGATAACCGAAACCCCTTGTGTTCTCGTCGACGTTCAACGTGGAGGACCAAGCACCGGCCTACCAACCCTCATCGGCCAGGGAGATATGATGCAGGCAAAATGGGGATCCCACGGCGACTACGAAATAATCGCCTATTCTCCCAACAGTGTCCAAGAAATGTTCGACCTGACCGTGAAGGCATTCAATATGGCCGAAAAGTACCGCACGCCCATCTTCGTTATGGCGGACCAGACCGTGGCCCACATGACAGATAGACTACTGATTCCTCCAGCAGAAAAGATCGAAGTGCTTCAACGAAAGAAACAAGCCAAGAGAGACCCGAACTTCTTGGCTTTTGATTTCAGTCAAGATTTCCCACCGATGGCAATAGCGGGCGAAGGTCATCATGTGAACATTGAAAGTCTAACCCATGATGAGCATGGATACCCCTCCACAGACTACGACGTATCTGAGCGTATGATTGAGCACCTGATCAACAAGATTCGAAATCATACAGATGAGATAGTAGAAGTCGAGCATTATCTAACCGAAGACGCGGAAGTAGTAGTTGTGGCGTACGGTTCCACGTCACGGTCAGCGTTGCACGCGGTCAAGGAGGCAAGGCGTGCCAACAAGAAAGTGGGGCTACTTAGGTTGATAACGCCCTGGCCCTTTCCAGCGAAGGAAATTGAACGATTACACGCGAAGAAGATCATCGTGCCTGAGATCAACTACGGACA
>PMBQ01000196.1 GCA_003152955.1 Candidatus Bathyarchaeota archaeon | reverse complement strand
ATCATAGTAATAATTAGACTACTTCAGGGCCGTCGTGTATTGTGATAGAGGCTGTTGTTATGAGTTATTCGGATAATTCGGCGAGCAAGTTCATTGCAGCAAATTACGCGGTCCATGGATGGAAGCAAGATTCGAAGAATATGAGATGGTAAGGCAAGCAAAGGATAGATTGAAAATGAAATCGAAAATAATAGTTCCGAGAAGTTTAGCGATCTTTGTGATTTTTATTGTTCTGGTGTCAGTTGCTCCATCTGTGAGACCGGTCCATGGTCTCACGACCAGTGCAAACCTTAGCGAGTGGGCGATACCCACGGGGGGCAGTCTTCCTACTGGACTGGCATTGGATCCGTCTGGGAATAGTTTTTGGTTCGCAGAATATTCCGGGAACAAGATTGCTCAATTCGACCCGTCATCTAACACTTTCAAGGAATGGACTATTCCAACGCTGAACGCTCAGGTCACCGGGCTGGCAACGACAACAATCTCGGGAGCTACAGTTGTCTTTGGTGTGGAGTTCAATACGAACAAGGTTTTCCTGTTCTTCCCCGCGACGGGCACTTTCAAGGAGTACACATTGCCCACCGCGAATTCAGGGCCTGAATACATATCCGTGGAGCCACCTGGCGCCTTTATCAGAGCTTGGTTCAGTGAAACCGGGACGACAGGAACAAGGAATGCTATGGGTGAAATCGTCTACGACGTGGTTTCAGGTACAGCTTCCTTGTATGAATGGACGCTTCCAGCCGGAGCTGGAGGCGGAGCGAATGGGGTTCACGCGAGCGCCGGTTCGATATGGCTCGCTGGATTTAGCGGCATGGTGAAATGGGATAGAGCTGCGAATCAGTTTACCACATGGCCTATTCCAGTCCATCCATTGACGTCTGCTGCTTTTCTTGACGTTGATAACGTGGGTCAGATCTGGTACACTTCACGAAGCTCAGGCGCCTCAAGCACCGACAATTACGTTGGAGTCTTACGTGGAGATAACACGTTCAAGGAGTGGCAGGTACCGACCGCAGGTGCCGATCCTAGAGTTATCAGCATCAATCCATTATCGCAGAGCCCATGGATTGCTGAGCAAGGTTCAAGCAAAATCGGGGTGCTTGATCCTTCAGCCGGCGGTTCCGTAACGTCAGCCTTGTCGACTACGACACCATTCACGCCCGTATTGGGAGCTCTTGTCACCTCGACGGCAGGGCCGGTGGCTGTAGCCACAAACGTTGTGGCTCCGTCGACTAGCGCGAATATTGGATCGACCACTAACCAGTTCACAGAATGGACCTTGCCGGGAAGTACTCCGCACGAAGTTATTGCCGACAGTTCAGGAAACGATTGGACATTGGAGGCCGGCACAAACAAGATTGCGAAGCTTACACTTTCAAGTCCAGACTTTGGTCTTGTTGCTTCGCCTGGAACGATTTCAATTCCACAGGGCGGTTCCGGCGATGTCGCGATCATTGGCACGTCTATTCTGTCTTTCTCGGGTCCAGTTACGCTTTCGGTTACAGGGTCGATTCCAACTGGAGTAACATTCTCGAGTTTTAGTCCCAACCCGTTCACGATTCCTGCGGGTGGTTCAGGTTCAGCTACTTTGGGAATCACCGTAGCCTCAGGTTCGCCGACAGGGTCGGTAGCAATCACTGTCAGTGGCGTAAATGCGGGGCTTACTCGCACTACAACGTTCATATTGTCGATAACTCCGCTCAATGACTTTTCGATTTCGTTGAGTTCGAGCAGCCTTACGGTGGGACCTGGCGGTTCAGCTACAGATACTGTGACGGTCACTTCTATTGGCTCGTTCAATTCGGTTGTTAGTTTCTCCACGGGGCCTTTGCCAGGTGGGGTGCACGTGAGCTTTTCTCCAAGTTCTGCTGCGCCGTCTTCCGGCGGAACAGTCACCTCTACTGCTACTGTGAGCGTTGATGCAGGAACGTCCGCGTCTGCTTCGGCAATACTGGTCACGGGAACGAGTGGAAGTCTTACACGTTCGCAGAGTCTTTCGTTGACGATAGCGGTCGCGCCTGACTTTTCGATGTCCTCTAGTCCCAGTGCGCTTTCAATTGTGAAGGGTAGTAGTGGAACGTCAACTGTCAGTATTTTGTCTGTGAACGGATTCAGTTCGGCGGTTGCACTTTCGACTTCTTGGGTGGGTGCAGTTCCAACAAACGTGAACACGAACCTTCCCAGCCCTATTACTCCACCATCAGGAGTTGTGGCAACGTCCACGCTAACTGTGAATCCCACCTCGAGCACTTCTGCAGGGACTTACACGCTCCGGGTCACTGGTACGAGTGGAGTTCTAATTCATTACGTCGATGTTACTGTACAGGTTAATGGTGGCACATCCACTAGTGCTACAACTACGGTTACGTCCACGAGCGGTACATCTACGAGCGGTACGTCCACTAGTGGTACGGCCACTAGCACAGGTGGCGGGGCTCCTGCATGCCTCATTGCGACGTCAACATATGGCTCAGAAGTGGCACCAGAAGTTCAGCTGCTTCGTAACTTCCGTGACAATTCACTTATGAACACTAAATCTGGCTCCAACTTCATGCTGCTTTTCAACGCTTGGTACTATTCATTCAGCCCCGGCGTTGCCGCCTACTTGAACACGCACTGGGTTGAACGAACAGTGATGAAAGGCGTGCTCTATCCACTCGTAGGAATCCTATACCTAACATCAAACGTCTTCTCAGCAACCTCTTCCTACCCTGAGTTTGCTGCACTGATATCCGGCCTGCTAGCAAGTACCCTAATCGGCGCTTTCTATCTGGGCCTACCATTGGGTGTGCTAAGAGCCAGAGTCAAGAGTTTCCGCAATTGGAAGGGTCAGGGGACTGTAGAGAAAGCGCTTGCTGTCATGCTGTTCGGCGGATTAGGAACCCTCATGTTCGGAGAGCTATTCTCATCACAACCAGCCCTCATAATATCCACAGCCACGATAGTTCTCTCATCACTCGTCATCTCCTCAGCAATAGTATCCAAGAAAATCTGCAATCGACTCTAGAAACCAAATCTCGACAGAAAACCAGCACGTGACAGTCCAAAAACTCTCCTTCCTATATCCACGTCATAATGTTGCGCGCGCACCAAGATTCCTCCAGGAGTTAACGTTTGGTCGGGGAGCAGAACTGTGATTGAGGCCGGCCGTGGGGGCAACCCGTTTTATCTGCGGCAATGCTGCATTCCATTTTGTGTGAGCTGATTCATGGCTCAATGTGCCAAATGTGGCACTGAGCTTAGTCTTGGCGCGCAATATTGCGGCCAATGTGGCGTGGCAATAAGCATGCCCCAGTCCACTGAGGCAGCTGCTCGACCCACATCGGCTAGCGTGATCTTCACCGCATCAGCGTATATTGTTCAAACGAAGATATCGGAATCTTACAAGTCTCTGCACGGGCGGACTCAGATGGGCACTGCATACCAACTTAGTACGTTTGAGATTAGGGAGATCAGTGGAGCGCTTGTTGCGCTAGCGCGCCACATGAGTGAAGGTAAATCTCCCGAATCTATGACCTCTCTCGCAAATCTCACGTCTCTTGTCTCTTCACTTCGAACATACAGCATGGAAACGCCCGAAGGAGTGCGGATTGGTGAACTGCGTGGGTCAGGGGCACTGATTCCGAATCGTCCCTACTTGGAGATCAAAGACGCCAACGGCAAGGAGGTTGCCACTATTATGATGCGAGTGGCGAAGAAACCNNAATTGGGGAAAAGCGAACCGCGACTGGACGGTCGAAACCCCTGACGGGGCGGCCATAGCTGAAGTGCAAAGGCTAGAAGTGCAAGACCCTGCCCACGACGTCGCATGAAGTGAAGATCCTGAACCCAATAATTGATCCCTACTTAGTGCTGGCGACTTTTTTCGCAACTCCCCCGGGCACCAAATGAACACACGAAAACTTGCCAAACCTTTCACGAGTTGCCTCCGGTTTGTCTCCTAGGCATCTCTAGGTTGTCCAAAGATGGATAGACCGGTTGAGACCGGTCTTTGGCGACCGATTCCTTCGGACAGAGTTACAAGCACCGGTGTCTTCATGATCTTGTTTGTTTTGCTGAGCATCGTACGTGGTTTTGGTTCTGAAGTTTCCGTTTAGTCTAACTGACTGCGAAAAACCGTTCGGAGGACGGGTCTAACAATTACGCGCCCCTTTACTCTCATGTTCTCATGATGTTTCGACCCGCTCGAAGTTTTCTCACGAGACCGCGTCCACCATTCGACTTAGCGGCACGCTTGGCCAAGTCTTGAGTAATGCGCCCATAGTTGCGTTGTATATCCCATTGGACGATCGTTCTTCACTGTTGGAAGAAACCTATTCCTAGCAGTTGCAGTGGTGAAATCCAGAGTCGAGATTGGATTCTGTCAAGGGTGAAACATGCGCCTTCTTACAGGCAACGTAGGCGGAACGAAGACTGATCTTGCCATTTATCAAATGGAACGACGATCATTGAATCGACTTACTGAGGAGATTTTTCCGAGTGAAAAGTATCCTGATCTTGAATTAATCTTGCGTGAGTTTCTGAGGAAGGTGAAGGTGCAGGTTGATTCAGCTTCAGTTGGAGTCGCCGGCGGTCATTGAGAGAAAGGCCAGCATTACCAATCTTAGTTGGATTATTGACGAAATGAAATTGAAGGAAAAATTCAAACTGACTCAGTGTTGATGATCAACGAACTTCTTGCCACAGCGTACTTCGTTCCCCATTTGAAATCGGAGAAAGACGTTTATTCACTGAATAAAGGCAGTCCAGCTATGAACGGAACACTCACAGTAGTTGCCCCAGGAACAGGATTGGGTGAGGCATTTCTTGTCGGGGATCCAGTTCTGAAAAACGGGATGTTTATGCAGGCATTTGTGCGAAAAGGAAGACTTTCCAATCTACTCTCACGGATACCGGTTCACGTTATTCTGAACCCGCGCGCAGCCCTACTTGGAACCGCAAAATACAATATAGCCATGAGAAAGACTGAT
>PMBQ01000213.1 GCA_003152955.1 Candidatus Bathyarchaeota archaeon | reverse complement strand
GTTGGTTATTGCGTTCGGATCAGCGCCCATGCCGCTCAAAGAGAACCTCGCAGATCCTATCCGGAATGTTACGATATACCCGAACGTACTGTTCGCTGTGCCACTGATCTTACTAGGCGCATTGTTACTACTCTATGGGGTCACGGTAAGTGGTCGAGAAGATTTAGAGGTCACGTAGCCACTGGAACTACGTCATACCCAGTTTTCCTGACAATGCTAATTATCTCTTCCTTGTTCATCGTGCTCGGATCATAATCAACCAATGCGAGATCCATCATGTAACTCACACCAACATTCCGTACGCCTTTCACACCCTCTAGGGCGCGACGAATCACCAGCGAACAGGTAGTGCAGTCCAGGCCAACGATTCGCAACCTCAGTCGCTCATCTTGGGGAAGCTTCGACATTGGTCCACACTGTTCCATTCGGCGGTGCGCTGACCATATAGCTTTTGGAAAGAATTAGCTACAAGAACCCTAAGAAAAGCTAAGTTCCCGAACGTCACTTGGTCACACTGATCGAATATGAGCGCCTCAAGCATCAAAACAGCCATTCTGAGTGTCTACGACAAAGCTGGCATAGTCGAATTCGCGCAGGGGCTTCGGAGCTTAGGTATCGAAATGCTGTCCACAGGTGGGACAGCAAAAATGCTCAGGGAGAATGCGATCTCAGTTCAGGATATTGCGGATTACACTGGCTTCCCAGAGATTTTGGATGGACGTGTGAAGAGCCTCCATCCGAAGATCCACGCCGGTCTGCTTTACAGGCGTGACATTCAGACCGATCGAGAGACTATTCAGAAGCTCGGGATTCGAACGATCGACATGGTTGTGGTCAATCTCTACCCGTTTGAGAAGGTCACATCACGACCTATCGAGTTGGCAGAGGCACTTGAGAACATTGACATTGGTGGTCCGACAATGATTCGATCTGCTGCTAAGAACTATCAAAGCGTCGCAGTGGTTACCGATCCACGTGATTATCCTAAGTTATTATCAGAGCTACAGAGTTCAGCATGTCAGTTGTCGGAGCGTACAAGGTTTGAGCTTATGTTGAAAGCTTTTCAACGAACCGCAGCCTACGACACTGCTATTTCAGCATATTTTCTTAGTCAGGAAATCAAGCAAGGCGTTCGCACCGAATGGCCTGCACCCGAGAGACTGCTAATGAGCTTCGAAAAGTTGCAAGACCTCCGCTATGGTGAAAATCCACATCAAAGAGCCGCTGTCTACAGAGACCTCCAGACCCCCTGCTGTATCGCTCAAGCTAAGCTAGTTGCAGGCGAAAAAGAGCTCAGCTACACGAACATATTGGACGCCGACGCGGCTTACAGTCTGATCAAAGAATTTGGTGACGAATGCACAACCGCAATCATCAAACACTCAAATCCGTGCGGGGTGGGAAAGGGAAAAACTCTCAAAGAGTCATGTACGAAGGCGCTGGCCACCGACCCAGTTTCAGCCTATGGCGGAGTCTACGCCTTCAGCAAGGTCGTCGACTCCGAAACCGCCAAGATCCTCGACGACAAATTCGTGGAACTGGTGTTGGCGCCAGGATACGCGCCTGAAGCCCTGAAAGTGCTTTCCTCAAAGAAAAATCGACGAATCCTCGAACTTTCCGAGATTCTCAGCGCCGAAAAAAGTCGAATCACCGTGCAGAAGAACTTCAGAAGAATCCTTGGTGGCATTCTCTATCAAGACAGTGACGAACTGCTATTAGATGAAGAAAAGACCAAAACCGTTACCCGACGGCACCCCACACAAGACGAGAACGAGGCGCTTCGATTTGCCTGGAAGATCGTGAAGCATGTGAAATCAAACGCGATCGTCCTCTGCTCAAAGGAGCAATTAGTGGGAGTTGGTGCGGGTCAAATGAGTAGGGTTGACTCGTGCGAGATCTCTTTAATGAAGGCGCGACAGGCAGGACTTGCAGTTGAGAGCACTGCAATGGCTTCAGATGCCTTCCTTCCCTTCAGAGACTCGGTTGATCTGATGGGAAAAGCTGGCATTAAGGCGATCATTCAACCTGGAGGCTCAATTCGAGATAAAGAGGTCATACAGGCGGCTGACGAATTTGCAATAACGATGCAGTTTACAGGCATTCGACATTTTGCACATTAAATCACTGTTTGAGAGCTTCAGACTAATCCTTGGGCGTGCGGTAGCAATGCCCGTACTTCGTGCTCGGAAACCACAACGCGCTGGATGATACGAGTTATTGTCATCGCCGACGCTGGTCGAAATGATAGCTGCTCATGCGAACTCGCGATCTGCAGGCGTTAACATGAGAAGGTAAACAGAGAAGGACTTCGGAAATCTCAAACAGAACAGACGGAAATTCCTTAACATGAATGATTCAAGAATGGTTTTTACGGTATGGGCTAAATTTATTAGAACATGTCAATCTTGCAGCTTGCCGCGGGCAAAACCAAGACCGTAACCTCCACCTCTGAACCGAGTCAGGTCATTCTTGCCTTTCGGGACGATATCACCGCTGGAGACGGAAAGAAGCACGACCTTCTACCCGGAAAGGGAAAGGTCAACGCGACAATAACCGCAAGACTTTACCAGATTCTTGCCGAGAACGAAATTCCCACTCACTTCATCAAACAGCTCGACGACACACGCTTACTCGTCACGAGGCTCGAAATGATCCCTGTGGAAGTTGTCTGCAGAATTCGAGCCGCGGGACATTTTATCGGTGTCGGGAAACATTTCCAGAACGGTGACAGACTCACGTTCCCAATCGTTGAGTTCTACCTGAAAGATGATGCACTTCACGACCCAATGCTCAGAGACGAACACCTGAAATTGTTGAAGTTGGCAAATGATTCCGAAATCGAACAGATGAAACAGACGACCCTAAGAACTGGAGTCCTACTTGAGAGATTCTTCGATGAACGCGGCGCAATCCTCGTGGACTTCAAACTGGAGTTTGGGCGTGATCACAAGGGAGCATTACTAATCGGTGACGAGCTGAGTCCTGATTCTTGGAGGCTCTGGGACAAGGAAACGAGGGAAATCCTAGACAAAGACAGGTTCCGGAAGGATTTGCCTCAGGTCTTTGAACTAGGATATGCCGAACCGTTCAAGAGAGTTATGCAATGACCCCCATATTCTCAGTTGAGATCGTGATATCTAACAAGCCCCAAGCTCGCGATCCGGAAGGGGAGACGATAATGCGCGATCTCATCCACAAGAGCGGGCTCGATTCAGTGAAAGAAGTACGCACAGGCAAGTTGTTAGCCGTCAAAGTGGAGGCTGCGAACGAAGAAGAAGCGCGCGACCATGTTGTCTCTATGTGCAACGATTTGAGGATCTACAACCCCGTAGCTCATTCACTTAGTGTCAGAGTAAGGGCGTAAACTTGAAAGTCGCCGTCATCCAGTTCCCGGGCAGTAACTGTGACCTCGACACTGTTCACGTGCTGAAGAACGTGATGAAGCTCGATGCCGAACTTATCTGGCACAACGAATTCAAAGACGGCCACTACGACGCCGTGGTTCTGCCAGGCGGATTCAGTTTCGGAGACCACCTCAGAGGCGGCGCAATAGCAGCACACTCGCCAGCTACAAAAGCCATCATTGAGATGGCTGGTGAAGGCAAACCGGTTCTGGGGATCTGCAACGGTTTCCAGATCCTAATCGAAGCCGGACTGCTGCCAGGAGCACTTCTGCGTAATACATCTCTCAAATTCGTATGTAGGTGGATGAATCTTAGCATTGATAGCGATAAGACGGCATTTACTTCTTCATTGAAGAAAGGTTTCAAGATCCGTATGCCAATTGCTCACAATGAAGGCCGATTCTTCGTCGATGAAAAGGTCTTGGACGGATTGGAAGCGGAAGGTCGGGTTGTCATGAAATATGCTGATGAGAACCCGACAGGGACATCACGAGGTATAGCAGCTGTCTCGAACGAAAAGGGGAATGTTGTTGGCATGATGCCTCATCCGGAACGCGCGAGCGAGCCTGAACTGGGCGGGATAGATGGGCGCAGAATCTTTGAATCCATGGTGGAGTGGGCACGATGCTAGTGGGAGACCTCGAAACCACACTGACACCAGACGAAATGCACTACGCTCGCCAGCAGCTTGGTAGAGAACCAACTGCTCTCGAATGGTCTATGATCGACGCCGAATGGAGTGAGCATTGCAGTTACAAATCATCAAAACCGATCCTCAAACAGCTTCCCACAGAAGGAAGCCGCGTATTGGTTGGTCCTGGATACGATTCGGGCGTGGTCGATATTGGGGACGGCTATGTTTTGACTCTCCACATAGAGAGCCATAACCATCCAAGCGCAATCGACCCTTATGGTGGAGCGGCGACAGGGATAGGTGGCGTTGTCCGGGATATTCTCTGCATGGGAACGACTCCCATCGCATTACTGGACGCTCTGAAGTTCGGCGAGATCACAAACAGTGATCACTCAAAATGGATATTGAAGAACGTAGTTCGCGGGATCGCTGACTACGGCAATTGTATTGGAGTGCCGACTGTTGCGGGAGAGATAGAGTTTGATGAGTGTTTCGAGAGAAACTGCCTTGTAGACGTGGCATGCCTCGGACTTGGAAAAAAGGACGAGTTGCTTCTAGCTCAGGCAACCAGCCCGGGCGATAGTGTGTATCTAATCGGAGGTTCGACCGGTCGTGACGGGATTCACGGTGCAACATTCGCCTCTCGAACACTAGCCGTTGACGCAGAGAAAGAGAGGTCGTCAGTCCAGATTCCAGACCCATTCATGAAGAAACTCATCATTGAAGCAACTTTGGAAGCGAGTCGGGTTGGGCTTCTGAGAGGCTGCAAAGACTTGGGTGGAGGAGGCCTGGCCACCGGGCTCTCTGAGTTGGCCGACAAGGGCGGCACAGGTATCGAGGTCTACTTGGATGAGATACCTATTCGCGAGCCAGACATGAGCCCGATTGAGGTCCTGATCTCGGAATCACAAGAACGAATGCTCCTCGTCGTGAAGAATGGCAGCGAAGAGACTCTACACCGTATTATGCAGAAATATGGCGTCTCATCATCCCGCATTGGAGAAGTAACTTCAACAGGAACGATCTTGATCAAACGCCCGACGGAAACCTTAGCCAGTCTTCCAACAAGTTTTCTCGCAAACGCTCCGATCATTCCCCGAAACGGTCGCCCACAGAAAGTCCGAAGCGATAATGCCCGACCAAGAATGCCTGAGGATCTTGAGAAGATTCTTCTAGATTTGTTGGCGTCCCCGACAATCGCAAGCAAAGAATGGGTGTTTCGCCAGTATGACCATGAGGTTGGACTCAGAACCGTAGCGAAACCAGGTGACTCTGACGCTGCGGTACTGAAGTTGCCTAATGGAAAGTTTGCTGCTATCAAGGTCGATGGAAATGCACGAATCTGTGATCTAGACCCGTATGTGGGAGGCGCCAGCGTTCTCGCAGAATGCTGCCGCAATGTCACCGCTGTCGGAGCAGAACCAATTGCATGGCTAGACCACTGCCAGTTTGGCGATCCTAACGAGGAAGAAATCTTCTGGGCGTTTTCACAGGCAGTCAAGGGTATGGCAGACTTCGCCAGAGCAATGTCATTGCCCTGTGTAGGCGGGAAGGTCAGCTTCTACAATCAAGACGAAGATACTGGAAAAGCGATAAAATCATCACCAGTCGTCACTGTCCTCGGCCTGATTGACCGCCCCGAACACGTTACAAAGATGGCGTTCAAACAGGACAACGAAACAATTGTCGTCATCGGAAAGACTCGGCGAGAGCTCGAAGGTTCCGAATACTACCACCTGCTAGGGCTGACCGGTACGATACCCCCCTCCCTGGATTTCCAGACTGAAAAGGAGACGCAAGTCGCAGTGCTTGAGTGTATTAGAGGCAAACTAGTCGCGGCCTGTCATGACTGCTCCAAGGGAGGTCTGGCGATTGCAATGGCAGAGATGGCAATAGCTTCAGACAAAGGAGTCACAGCTGACCTGCGAAAACTCCCTCGAGATGAGATGCGGGATGATGAACTCTTGTTCTCAGAATCGAACTCAAGGTTTCTATTGTCCACAAACAATCCTGATCAAGTTCTTGGGGTAATGTCGAAGCACGATGTTCCTGCCGCCATAATCGGCAAGGTGGGCGGAAAATCGTTGACTCTCGCGCTGTCAAATAGCGAGCTTCAATCGAGTTTGCACGCGATGCACGTGGCCTATGTAGATTCGTTTCGGAGGATTTTGGAACCTTGGCTGAAGTAAGAGAAAGCTGTGGTGTCGTAGGGGCGATCAACACCCAAGGTAATGTGACGAAAAATATCTGGCTTGGTCTCCTCGCTCTGCAGCACCGCGGGCAGGAAGCGTGCGGAATCTATACTCTAGACAAGACTAGATTCTATCACAAGAAACGATTGGGCCTCATAGGAAATGTGGAACAGTTCAGCGACCTAGCAGGGCCGATCGGAATAGGGCATGTCAGATATTCCACAGTCGGTCAACCTGCAGATTCTGCGACGTCAAATGATCCACAGAAGCTCGAGGATTTTGCTCAACCCTACTTTTCAGATCGACCCAAAGGAGGCGTTGCGCTGTGTCACAATGGCAATCTCGTGAACTTCCCCCAACTCTGCCAAGATCTGCGAGCAAAGGGCACGTTCATCTCCGCAACCTGTGATTCAGAAGTCATGCTGAAGATTCTTGCAGACGAGCTGTCTGAGGGAGGTGATATTGAGAAGGCAGTCAAGAAGTGTGTCGTTCGATTTGAAGGAGCCTACTCTGTACTCGCTCTGACGGGAAGCGGGGAACTAATCGCTTTCAGAGATCCCAACGGATTTCGACCACTTTGCTTCGGAGAAAACGATGGCCTGCTCATGTTCGCTTCAGAGAGTGTCGCGCTTGACATAAACGGCATTCACAATTTCTCCAACGTACAGCCAGGCGAACTAGTAATAGCGCGTCAACACGAACAACCGATCAGAATGCAACTGGTAGAGCAAAATCATCACGCCAGATGCATGTTCGAATACGTGTACTTCAGCCGACCTGATTCAACCATCGATGATAAGGACGTATACGTGGTCAGAATAAAGCTGGGGAAAAACCTAGCACGCAGATACAAAACTCACGCAGATGTGATCGTGCCAGTTCCCGATACGGCCCGTCCTGCAGCCGAAGGAATCTCCCGTGAAACCGGAATCCCTGTCCTAGAAGGGCTCATCAAAAACCGTTACGTAGGCAGAACCTTCATTATGCCCAGCCAAGAAGGCCGAGACAATGCAGTAAGGCTAAAACTAAACGCTGTCCGAGCGGTTGTTCACAGCAAAAACGTTCTCCTCGTCGACGATAGTATAGTTCGCGGAACGACAATGAGAAAGATTGTCAATTTGCTCAAAGAAGCTGGCGCGAACCGAGTCGAGGTTTGGGTAACCTGCCCTCCCGTGAAATCCGCATGCTTCTACGGAATCGATATGGCATCACATTCGGAACTAATCGCATCAACAAAGTCAATAGATCAAATTCGCCAGACGGTGGGAGCAGACGCGCTCTGCTACCAGACGATTGACGGACTGCTTGATGCAATTGGCTTTCCCACACAAGAAACATGCTTGGCGTGCTTGACTGGACAATACCCCACACCCCTCGCACAGAAGATCGCTGATGAAATGCGCGGAAAAGCGCAGAGTGTGAGGTACTGGGAGACCGAGCGTTGACACGTGTCCTGCTCGTGGGCTCAGGCGCAAGAGAACATGCCATCGCAGCGTCCCTTGTCAAGTCTTCAGAAGTTCAACTCTATGCAGCGATGAGCTCGCGGAATCCTGCGATAATGAGACTCGCAAACGAGTCATCAGTCTTACCAATAAGCGATCCTAGAGCAGTTGCAGATTATGCAGAACAGAAGCGCGCAGAACTGGTCTTCGTTGGTCCGGAGGCCCCGTTAGTCAAAGGTGTCGTGAACGCCCTCAACGAGATCGGGATAAGGTCTGTGGGGCCCACGCAGAAACTAGCCGCTCTGGAGGGCGACAAAGCATTTTGCAGAGAACTTCTCAACAAACACGACATTCCTGGTAATCCGTTGTACCGTGTCTTTAGTGACATTCGATCGGCCGAATCATTTCTCAAAACTGCTGGCCCAGTAGCAATCAAGCCTGCAGGTCTAACCGGAGGTAAGGGAGTCAAGGTTTCAGGTGAAGATCTTAGAACCAAGGAGGATGAGGTGGCATATGCAAGAGAAGTCCTCTGCAACAAGATAGGGGCCGTTCAGAGACTCGTGGTCGAGGAGAAACTTGAGGGAGAGGAATACTCACTCCAAGCCTTCGTCGACGGACATGACATCCATGTGATGCCGCTTGTACAAGACCACAAAAGAGCATACGAATACGACTCTGGCCCCAACACAGGCGGAATGGGAAGTTACAGTGACTACGATCATCTCTTACCTTTCGTCTCCAATGAAGATCTAGCATTCAGCTCTGGAATAATGCTCGATGTTGTACGCTCTCTGAACAAAGACACAGGTGAAGAGTATAGAGGCATACTCTACGGGCAGTTCATGCTAGCGAAAGGTGCAAATGAGGAAAAGCCAACTCCAAAACTCATTGAATTCAACTGCCGGTTCGGCGATCCTGAAGCAATGAACGTCCTCTCAATACTCACAACAGACTTCGCGGAGGTGTGTCTGAGGGTCGCTGAGGGAACACTCAAGCAGAAACATGTCTCCTTCGATCGGAAGGCCACAGTGTGCAAATACCTAGTGCCTGTGAACTATCCTGAACACCCGGATAGTGGACAGCCAATCTCGATAGATACAGAGGCTGTGGCAAGATGCGGCGCACAGCTCTTCTACGCCAGTGTTGACATGAATGGCGAAAGAGTCGTGACGACAACGTCAAGAACGATCGGCTTAGTGGGAGTTAGCGATACGATAGAGGCAGCTGAGAGAATTGCGGAAGAAGCAACTGCACATATCAAGGGTCCTTTGAGGCATCGTAGAGATATTGGAACATCGTCCTTGATTCAGAAACGAATTAACCACATGAAATTGCTCGGCGCTGATCTTCCGCCAGCCAAGGCTCCGCAAGTAGGGATCGTATGAAACATCTAGCGGTTTTCGCCTCTGGTCGAGGATCGAATTTTCGGGCAATAGTCGACCACACTGGAATGGGTATCCTGCGGGATATTCAAGTAAGTCTGCTAGTCACCAACGTCCCCGAAGCATCTGCGGCCGATTTCGCTAGAGAGAGATCGATCCCTGTTTCACTTATAGAGGGAGTCTTCGGCAGGAGATTCGCGAGCAAACAGGAAAGAGAAACAGCCCGAAACATGTTTGACGAGAAAGCATTCGAAACCCTATCGAAAAATCGAATTGACTTGATAGCCCTCGCAGGGTTCATGCAAGTCCTGGGCCCGCGCGTAATTGACGCATACAATCTATGCATAATGAACATCCACCCTGCGAAGGATCTGAGCAGATTTGGTGGACGCGGAATGTTTGGCGAACGCGTTCATGCTGCGGTGCTTCGTGCGGGTGAGAAAGAATCTGGTTGCACCGTACACTATGTTGACAATAGCATAGACGGAGGACCTATCATACTGCAAAGCATTGTCCCAGTCGAAGACGAAGATTCACCAGAAACCTTGGCGCATCGGATTTTGATCCAGGAACATCGGACCTACTCGAAAGCCATACAGCTCCACGTAGACGAAAGGATCCATGTGAGGGATGGAAAGGTTTCAATTGACTGGAGTGGCAATTGGGAAGACCAGTGGAACCGTAGGCAAGAAGCATTTATCCAACATCAAACCGAACAATCGCGGAATCAGGAAAGGTTGTTGCCTTATTCTATTTGAGGAGCTATACATAATTTGGCCGAACCTACGGTTTCAATTGTGATAGGATCTAAGAGTGATCTGGAGATCGCAAAACGAGCAGAACAAACGCTCGATGAGCTTGGAATAACGTATGAGACCCAAATCCTCTCGGCTCACCGGGATTCGAAGAAACTCGATTCATACCTAGCTTCCAGCAAAGCGAAAGTATTCATCGCCATCGCCGGCCTAGCCGCACACCTACCTGGCTACATCGCGTCCCGAACTGACCGACCCGTAATCGGAGTACCAGTCAACAAGGCCCTAGGCGGCTTGGACTCACTCCTCTCAATTGTCCAAATGCCACGCGGAGTACCTGTCTGCGCAGTAGGAATAGATTCGGCCGAAAACGCCGCTCATCTGGCCAAGAGAATACTCAACGTTCCCAAATGAGAGTGAACAAGTCGGGCTATACCTATGCCAAAGCCGGCGTCGACATAGACGAAATATCCAAACTTCACAAAACCATCGAGTCAGTTCTATCAAAGACATTTCAAACTAGAAAGGGCAAAACGGGTAGAGTTCTAGATGTTCGACAACACTATGCCGGACTGATCGAGATCAACCGAGATTATGCGCTCGCATTGCACACGGATGGAGTTGGAACAAAAGTCCTAGTTGCGGAAGCTTGTCACAAATATGATACCGTCGGCATTGATTGCGTCGCCATGAATGTGAACGATATCATTTGCGTCGGTGCCGAACCTTTGGCTCTAGCAAATTATCTGGCTCTCGAAAAAATGTGCCCCGAACTTGTCAGGGAGATCATGATCGGACTTCAGAAGGGTGCGCGAGAAGCCGGCGTGGCTATCGTGTCAGGTGAGACGGCGATGATGTCCGACGTCATTCGAGGTTTCGATTTGGCTGCAACTGTAGTAGGCCTCGTGAAGAAAAATAGAATCATCACGGGAAGTCGAATCCGTCAAGGGGATTTGATTTTTGGGATCCGTAGCAGTGGGATACACAGTAATGGTCTCACGCTTGCGCGGAAGCTGTTACTGACTCAGAAAGTGAACAATAGAATTGCCCGCGAGCTGCTCAAACCAACTCGCATCTATGTGAAGCAAGTAATGCGGCTCTTGAGATCGCGGGCCGAAATACATGGTTTAGCCCATGTTACAGGAGGCGGATACTCGAAGCTCAAGAGGCTCGGAGTTCAAGCAAAGGTTGGTTTTGTACTAGACCATATGCCAAACCCCCAACGAGTCTTTGGAGAGATCCAGACCAAGGGACGGCTATCGGACCGCGAGATGTACCGCACCTTCAACATGGGAATTGGATTCCTGATTGTCTGTCCAAAGAGGAGTGCGCGCCGGTTGAAAAAAGTCATTCCAGAGGTTGAGCAAGTTGGATACGTAGACTCTTCTCGTGGAGTAGTCGTTTCCATCGCTGGCGAAGAAATTGAGGTAGAGAACTGGTAGCCTACGGTTAGCGTCAATGCACTTAATTGGAAGTGGCTCTTTCCGAGGGACGAAGAGCGACATTGCGCGTCCACCGAATTATCTTTCTTTGTCTATTGTTCATTTCTATAACTTCACTTCCGAGTGTTCATGCGCAGACGACTAGCATCACCGAACTACATTATCCCGCGAGTGCGGCGGCAAGCGATTTGAACCCGATCTCGGTAACTGCGACAATTTCCTACCGGGACTCTAGACCCGGTTACATGTTGGTTGTTGGAATTCTGAACGTGGGAGCGCCTTCTAATATCGTTCCAGGCATTACGACGTCTTCCCCGGATCAGTGTGCCAATCCATCAATACTGGCCGCGTTGTGCACGATCCAAACAAACAATTCCCAAGGAGTAGAACACCTTGAATTCAAGATCGGCGGCATCCTCGGGGAATCACACGGATCGGGAAACTGGATTCTAAACATTACCGCCGCTCTCACGACCTCGAACAATACTCTCGTACAGAATTCTGGCAGTAGCATTTCCTTCACCATCACCGTATCGCCCATGATACTCACCGTTAAAGTGCCAGCTGGCGTCGCTGCCTTGATCGATGGTGTGAAGCAACCTCCAGGCCCAGCTCAAGTTCCGATATCGGCAGGATCACATAACCTGACTGTGCCTGTTTCGGTGGAATTCAGCAACGAGACTAGGTTGGAGTTTGGTCGATGGTCGGATGGTTCCGCTGCTCCAAACCGAACAGTCAAGATCAGCGCGAGCAGAACTTACGAGGCAATTTACGTAAGACAGTATCAATTGAGAATTAATGGCCAGGCGAACTCTGCAATCGGTCAAGGCTGGTACGACGCTGGCTCGAATACGGCAATTTCAGTTGCGGATACGGAACCAATGAGTGGCATTCTTGGTTTGCTCGGAGGCAAACTGCGATTCCAAGCATGGTACGAAGAAAACAAGTTCCTGACAAACTCCTCCGTCGGCATGGTTGTCATGGGCGGACCGCACACTCTGACTGTTCTGTGGCAAGCGGACTACACAGCGCCGCTTACGTACATAGCTGTCATAATGGTTGTCTTGATCTTGGCCTACTTCATCATTCACCGCCTGAGTCGCTCGAATGCTCCACGCCGCCGGGTGCGAAAGACAAAACGATCTACCTGAGCCCCGATTCATCGAATACTTGATTCAGCTGTTCGTGCAAGATGCCATTTGAGATTGGAATATGAGGCATTCCTTTTTGAAGTCGCTATTGACATTGTGCAGTTCGGGTTGTTAGGGTTGGCCAGAAGACATCTAGGGCTAATTGGGTTGGGAGTAATGGGGCAGAACCTGGCGCTGAATTTTCAGAATCATGGCTACTCGATCGTGGTCTACAACAGAACAGAGCAGAAGACTCGAGAATTTGCTGCAAAACACCCTGAGATTGCGGCAGCATATACTCTGCCCGAATTTGTTGAAGCTCTTGATCGACCTCGGAAAGTTTTCCTGATGGTGACTGCGGGTCCAGCTGTGGATGCCAGCATAGTGGCGCTGCGGGACTATCTTTCGCCCGGGGATGTGGTGATGGATGGTGGCAACTCGTTCTTTCAGGATACCGAGCGTCGTTGCCAAGAGCTAGCAGGGCGCAATATTCACTTCTTGGGGGTCGGTGTGAGCGGTGGGGAAGAGGGGGCGCTTAAGGGTCCATGCATAATGGTAGGTGGATCATCAGAAGGTTACGCGAAAGTTCGACCGATGTTAACCGCCGTCGCGGCGCAAGTGGACGGAGCATGCTGTCAACTTCTTGGCCCCCGCGGTGCAGGTCACTACGTAAAGATGATTCATAATGGAATTGAGTACGGGATAATTCAGATCATTGCAGAAGCCTACGACATACTGAGTCGAGGAGCAGGACTCAAGGCTAACCAAGTTCACACAATTTTCGGAGAATGGAACAGAGGCATCCTCAATTCATTCTTAATGGAGATAACTGAGGAAGTCCTAGGTGAAACGGATCCTGAAACACAGAAACCTCTTGTTCAGATTATTCTCGATCGTGCCAAACAAAAGGGAACAGGAAAATGGACTTCACAGAACGCGTTGGATTTGGGTATTCCTACTCCAACGATAGACGCGGCAGTTGGAGCACGGAATCTCTCTGCTTTGAAGGACGAACGAGTAAAGGCGGCGAAGATGTTGAGGAAACCCGCGAAAGCTCGCCGTATTGGGCGCATATTCGTTGACAAATTGGAGCAGGCCGTTCTAGGTTCCATTATTGCGACCTATGCTCAAGGATTCCACCTGATGCGAGCTGGTTCACAAGAATATGAATACGGCGTCCCGTTCGGCGATGTTGCTCGAATTTGGAAAGGTGGCTGTATCATTCGGGCAAAACTGCTAGACCCAATCACCCGCGCATTCACGGAGCAGGCCGACTTGCAGAGCCTACTGCTCTACAAGGAGTTGACGCGCACTCTAAGGAAAGTGGAGAAGGATTGGCGTGAGGTCGTTAAGGTGGCAAAGAACGCTGCCGTTCCAATCCCTGCAATCAGCGCTTCTCTGGACTATTATGATGGGTATAGCAGTGAGAGGCTGCCGGCGAACTTGATTCAAGCTTTGAGAGATCGTTTCGGGTCTCATGGATATGAAAGGGTCGACAAATCGGGAGAGTTCCACACGGACTGGACAGCGTATACTACGGTTTGACTGGATAAGAGAAAGAGGGCAGGTCTATGCCTGCCTCTCAAGCCTTTAGTGTTAACAAGTAGGTGTATGCATTCAGCGCCGCTTTGGCTCCTTCACCAATTGCAATGACTACTTGATGGGCGTTCACGTCTGTTGCGTCGCCAGCGGCGAAGAGCCCAGGAACGTTCGTTTGGTTGTTTTCATCAATGATGATTTTTCCTTCGTGATTCATCTTCACTAGTCGAGAAAATAGGGCAGTATTGGGGATGTAGCCTAGCTCTATGAAGACGCCCCTGACAGGAATTTCCTTTTCGTCAGTCCGTGATCTCACGACGACTGTCTCTAGAGACGCGTCGCCCCGATTCTCCTTTACCGCGTACCCAGTGAAGAATTCTGCTTTTCCAGAGTCTTTGATCTTCTTGCCGAGAGCAGAGGACACAAGTTTGTTTGGCACACCTATTACGTTCACCTTTCTTGCGATTAGGGCTAGTTCTGCGGCTGCCTGAAGGGCTGGAACTCCATCACCTATCACGGCGACATCCATGTCGATGAATATCGGAGCGTGGCTTATTGTCGAGTAGCTAACTCCGCGTCCAAAAAACTCTTGTTCGCCAGGCACTTTGAGCCGCTTAGGCTTTCCCCCTGTGGCGATAATCGCAGCTTTGCTCTTGAAGGTCCGGTCGGAGGTTTTTGCGATGAAGTGTTTTCCTACTCGCTGGAACTTTGTTACACTGCCCGTGTGTCGCGCAAAGTCGAGATATTCTATTTGGCTCTTGAACTTGCTGACGAGTTCTTCTCCATCGATGATCAGATGTGTTTCCACATCTGGTAGAGTGAATTTGTAGTTGGTTTTTCCTCCGAGATCCTCGACGATTAGCATCGTTTCAAGGCGTTTTCGGACTGCGTATGCAGCGGCGGTTAGCCCTGCGGGTCCTCCGCCAATTATGAGCAGGTCGTATTCTTTTTCGGAGCTGTTTGTGGTCATTTCAATTACTCCTATTCAGGGGCCTTGGGTATGTAACCCAGTTTCATAGCGGTCTGTGTCATGTCGCGTGATCGTTTTATGATGGCCGTTGCCTGCTCATACAATTGAGTTCCAGTAAGCTGAATGCCAGCGATGCCTAATTCCTGTGCCTTGAGCGCCACTGCGACTGCTTCTCTCGGTTAGACCTCCCATTCGTCCATTGTAGGAGCAATGTAGTTTTCGGAGAGCCCTTTTTCTCGCGCAAATTTGGCGATCTCTTCAGAGGCTGCTATACACATTTCATCGGTGATAGTCTTCACTCGGGCGTCGAGAGCTCCCCGGAAGATTCCTGGAAAGCCTAGTGAGTTGTTGACTTGATTTGGAAAATCTGACCTTCCCGTGGCCACAACGCGCGCTCCTGCTTCTTTGGCGTCCCACGGCCATATCTCCGGGATTGGGTTCGCGCATGCGAAAATGATCGAGTCCTTCGCCATCGATGATACCCATTCCTTCTTAATTGTATCAGGTCCAGGCTTCGATAGAGCGATGCACACATCGGCGCCCTTCATGGCTTCTGGGATTCCTCCGGAACGTTGTTCTTTGTTGGTTGTTTGACAGAGTCTCCACTTGTCAACGAATTCAGTCTTTCGCATCTCAAGATCCTTACGATCAGCGTTCAGAATGCCCTTAGTGTCGACTACGATCGTATTCTGTGGCTTTATGCCGTAGGCAAACATTAGCCTGCTACAAGCGACGTTTGATGCTCCGGCTCCAATCATTGTCACGGTGATGTCGCGTGCCTTCTTGCCGACCACTTCGAGAGCATTGATCAGACCGGCCAGGACTATTGTGGCTGTTCCCTGCTGGTCGTCGTGCCAGACTGGAATCTCAGCGGTCGCTCGTAGCGTATCGAGAATGCGGAAGCACTTCGGTTGCGCGATGTCTTCCAGATTGATGCCTCCAAAGGAAGGTTGCAACCATTTCACGGCGGTGATGATCTCGTCAGGATCCTTAGTGCCCAGACAGATAGGTACCGCATCAACGCCCCCCAGATACTTGAAGAGAATCGATTTCCCTTCCATAACAGGTAGGCCGGCCTTCGGTCCAATGTCTCCCAAGCCCAGTACTCGGGTGCCGTCGCTAACAACGGCGACCATGTTCCATTTGTTCGTGTAATCGTAAACCAACCGCTCGTCTTTATTGATCGCCTTACACGGTTCAGCAACACCGGGGGTGTACCAGATCGCGAAATCTTGGACGTCACGTATGCAGCATTTCGGTACAATTTCCATTTTTCCATGATAGAATGGGTGAAGCTTCATCGCGTCGAGCGCGGGTTTCTTAGCTTTCTCCAACAGCTCTTCTTTCGTAACCATCTGCAAGATTTTTCAGATCCTAAGTCTGATAATGATCGAACCTAGCCGGCTCTCGATTTATTCATGACGCAAGGTTAGCATATACCTCTACATAGGCAACCTGTTCTAGTGGAGTTCGACAGAAAGCTCCAATCGAAGTTAGCAAATGAGCTCAGAGCGATTCCAACAAGACTTAACTTTGCTAACTTGCACCTACACGCAAACTTGTGGAGCGCCTCTTTTTGAGTGAAATTGAAGCGCCTCCATTGCCTACCCACCATTTAGAACTAAGAACACTGAGCAAGATCCAGGCGCTCGCCGCGTTTTCACCGGACGCATTGGCATCAATCGGCTATGCTGACCAAGAGATCTATCTGGGGCTTGTTATCGCCGGGAGCGTTGGTCTATCTCTCGCCTTTCCGATTGCGTTGACCATCACCGGGCTACTGGCTCTCCTAGCCGTTTCATACTATCAAATTATTCAGAGCTACCCTTCTGGCGGAGGATCATATACAGTTGCCCGCACAACTCTGGGTACACATTCAGGCTTAGTTGCCGCCGCAGCGCTGATTGTGAACTATTTGCTGAATGTTGCCGTAAGTTTGACCACAGGA
>PMBQ01000016.1 GCA_003152955.1 Candidatus Bathyarchaeota archaeon | reverse complement strand
TTCGTCATTGTGGCTTGAAACGCTCCACCTACCGGGTCGCCTGGGTAGAAACCTTCTGCTCCATATGAAACGTAGGTTTTATAAGTCCCGAGGTAGTCGAATCCTCGTCTTGGCGCATAATCCCACAGATTCGAGATCGAAGGAATTTCCGGCATATTACTACGGCGAATTGCATCAAGCTCACGCAACCTGTCCACCGAAACATCGGACCAATAGCGATGAAGATCCAGGTAGCGCTCTGAAGGTCCAGGACCGCTAGCAAGCGGCAAGTCGACATCATCGAAGCTGTTCAGTCTGCGAGACCACCTCTGGGTTGCCCAGGCTTTATTGAGTTCTTCGACCGTTCGATATTTCTTTTCGAGCCAGGCAATAAAACGTTTCCTGACATCTGCTGAATAGGACATATAGCCATTGCCAATTTCGTTGTCGTAGCCAATGGCAAGTATTGCCGGATTATGCGCGTAGTGTTTCGTCATCGCTTCGGCNNGGGTCGCTGATGTCGTCCATGTAGCGCTCTGCTGGAGGAAGACGCGTACCATTCTGCGTAACTATATCCACCCCTGGGTACATACGATGCAGCCAGATCGGAGCCGGAGATCCTGGAATATCTAGAATGACCTTGATGCCATTCGCATGCATCTTGTTCACGACGCTGTCCCACCAGCTAAAGTCAAACTTCCCCTGGGATGGCTCAAAGGAATCCCACGATAGGTCTCCTATGCGTACGACATTGAACCCAGCTTTCTTCATAATGGCGATGTCATGATCGATCTCCTCAGGAGTACGATCAATTGGCTGATAACATGTCCCAACAAAAAGTTGTCCAGGCCCTGGCCAGTTTGAATGTGCAGAATTGTCCTGTGCCATACACGCGAAGTTAAGTACACCAAGAAGAATGAATACAGATGACACAAAGCGGTTCATGACTATGCACTCCTTTGAACGTTCTCATGGTTAACCAAATAATCTTCCATCCTTTTTGAAAGGAAGATCTTCTCCATCACTTAGTAACGGCTACGAAGCCGGCACAAGTGTTACAAGCACAGTATCATTACTGTTCATCGGAAGCGTGAACATGACATTACCAGAGGAGCCACTCCGCATGACCTTATCAGTTTCAGGAACATCTCTTGTATGATCATTCAGAAGCTTAACCTGTGCAGAACTAAGATCCTTTGGAGATCCCATCTCCAAATAGGCCGTATAGGCGTCGTTTGCATGGTATCCGGTTCGATACACCTGCAAACGGTACGCGGTGTTTGGAATTAAATGTGATAATTCAAACTTCACAGGCGCAACAGAATGCGAAGGAATCACCTTTGTGAAAAACGATCGGTTGCTAGTTTCTTGCTGTGGCTGTTCAAAGTCCCAGACCACACCCGCGAAGCTTCCATCCTTCGTAGCCAACATCGCTTGAGGATCCTTTGTAAGAAGAGTATTGCCTTGCAGTGCATGAAGGTACTTGTATGCAAAATATGCAGGCTTGCGTATGCCCTCTGGATTCACGAGTCCAAATCCTCCTTGGAATGGCGCTGTTGGAGGGCCCGGTTCCTCAAACAAGTCGGAGAATGTCCAGTAACTCATTCCTTGTACAAGTCCTTCACAGGCTTTGAGCTTACTGAGTATATAAGGCGCACTGATGTAGGAGTCATGGACAGAATCTCGCGGTGTATAGCTTGTGCTCCACTCTGAGAAATACAGAGGCAAGTGCGGAAATGGATACTTATCGATCTGCGTACGAACTCGGCGTACATCTCCGACGATTGCAGTCGAGGACGGGTCGAGTTTGGTGTCCGACTTTCCTGCCTCATCGAGGAAACCTCCAATCACTCCATATGTGTGCGTAGTAACAAAGTCAATCGGAGTGCCGCTCTGTTTTACATATGTCAAGAATTCAGGAATCCACGCAGCCCCAGCAGTCGCAGGGCCACCGACCCGCAGGTCAGGATCGATGGACTTAATCGTCTTCGCAGTGTGTTCGTAAAGTTGGAAGTATGCTTTCTGATCTCCGCCTTCCCAGAATCCTGAGAGATTTGGTTCATTCCAGACTTCGAAGTACCAAGTGCGGACCTCACTTTGTCCGTAGCGCTCTTCAATGTGATGTATAAATGCAGCGATCAGATCATGCCATCCAGAAGGGTCTGGATGAGAGGTGTTTCCCTGCCAATAAAATATACTATTGGCTGAACTAGCTAACACCTTGGGTGTAAAACCGAGTTCAACGAACGGTCTGATATGTCTTGCAAGCAGGTCATCATATAGCTTATCAATCCCCTTCCAGTTATATGTCTTCTTGCCATTTTCAACGCGCACTGTACCCAAAATATCGTGAAAAATCGCATGAAATCGAAGATATCGAAACCCGAGTTCATCAACAACCATCTTGAGTTGTTTCTGGCTATCGGCACGAGCCAGTGTGCCTGGATAATCTGAACCTACCGATAGATCATAGAAATGATCGACCGGCCCAACCGTCTTATCTATACTCACCACAATAGAACGGAAAGGATATTTATTGTTTTGTGCAGTCGAAGATAAAGTGCAGAGAGCCACAAGGATGCCAAGAATGATTGCAGAATGCTGTAGATGAGCTGCACGGAGCATATTTTCTGTTGCCTTTCGTGAAATTGGACGATGGGATATGTTTCACATCGGTGCAAAATTAGGCCCGCTACTCTGGCAAAAGAGTAGCGGGCCTCTTGTCTTACCAGTTTAACCTGGCCGATAGCTGCATGTAGCGCGGCGTGCTGGTCGGGCCACTGGAGCCTTTTCCAATCGTCCCAAAATCGAGACTGGTTGGATCATTGTTATAGCTTTCATCCCAACTTGCATGATTGAAGACATTGAGCAAATCGGCACGAAGTTGAAGGCTTGTGCCCTCCGACAGATGGACCTTCGATGCACCCGGAATTCGCAGGTTTTTCGAGACAGCCATATCAAATTTGTATGCGCCAGGCTGACGCACGCCAAAATCGACGTTGGCCCTTCCCACGGAATATCCACTTGTGGGCATTCTTACAAACTGAATGCTGGAGCATCCTGCTGCTGTCGCGGCAGGACTAGGGATGACAGCGCCCGTGTCAGGATCTCTGTAACCGACGCATGGAGTCACGCCACGCAGTCTTTGGCCCTTGTGCTTGCTGTCGGCAGGAAGAATGGTGTGGTTTACCCCCATTGAAGCATTGACTGCCTCTCCTGTCGATGCCATCTCCCAATTGCCTGCGCTGTTGAATATGCTGTCTGAACTACCGCCGGAATCCGTGGGACGCCATGCGAAGCCACTGTAATACGAGAAGAGTGGGCTGATCTCCCAGCCATTTACAATCTCGTCTACAAGAGTGTTGGCCTTCGAGAGCAGAAGGCGTCCCCTTCCAAACGGCAAATACCCTACACCTGAGAATGTAATCGAGTGCTTGATGTCATTCGTCGTGCTAACTTGCCGTGACCAAACACGGTTGACTGAATCTACCCAGCCTCCTGTGTTTCCATTTCCAGAATCTGTCCAGTTTCCAGAGGTCTCGGATTTTGCATGAGTATAGCTACCATGCACCGATAAACTCTTGCCCACTTGATGCGATGCTGTCACCTGGAGAGAGTTATACCAACTCTTTCCATTGCTTGTAGCCCCTTTCTCGGTAATGTCCGTGAATTGAGGATACGGACGGGTAAAAGCACCCTTGGAGATGGTTGTGTTTGAATAGTATCCCGTACCGGCAAAGGCCGAGACTCCTAAAAATGGGTTCGCAATTTGCCCGGTCGCCGTGTCGTCACAGATATGGCGGTTTCCGCCACGCTCTACATCGCACTGCGCCAGCCATTGCGCAGAGACGTGGTTGATGTTATCGCTGACTGGATTGCTTGGAACCCGGTTACCAACATATCCGACGCTGATAACGTCGCGGCGGCTAACAGCCACTTCGTAAATCAGACTGTAGGACCAGAGCGAAGGTACGTTGTACTGCGGGTTGATGTAAGTGATCGACGAACCAAGATCCTCGAGATAGCCACGAGAAGAACCCGTAGGCTGAATAACTACAGGAATCGGATTGCTGAGCCCCTGTCCTGTCGTCGATGTGTAAGGGGTAATGCCATTGTTCAGAGAATTGTTATACGATGTGGAGGCAGAGAAACCATCCGCATTGTTTGTGCTTTGATCGGTCATATAGGTTTGACCGATTCCACCGCGGATTGACATCGTGCTGTTGATCGCATAGGCAAAGCCGATGCGCGGTTGAACATGCAACATATTGGTTGCATACGCACCCCTTCGCACACCATTCACACCGGCGTACGTAAGTCCGCCCTGCAGGTTGGTGGCCGATCCCAATGCCGCAGTACCGGTTGGAATCTGTGAAGATACAGGGTTCAGCACCGTCGGATTGAAGGCTCCGGTTGCTTTATTGTGGCGTTCCGTCTGCGCCGTGAGAAAGTCCCAGCGAATGCCAAGATTCAAGGTCAGCTTCTTCGTTATCTTCCAATCATCCTGAGCCCAAGGTGCGAAGTAGTGCTGAGACCAGAACTGGTGGATATTCGCGTTTACGCTGCCGGTGTTAGGATATCCGAGCAGAAGCGAGGCAATGGATAAACCACTGGAATAGCCAGGTGCCTCGGTCGAGTTGTAGTAATGTTGAGAAAAACTAGTGTCAAAGTTGAAGTTGTCGGCGTTGCCACCTTCTGGATTCAGCCATTGAAAGAAGTCGAGGTTGACGCCGGCACGAATGGTATGCGCTCCATGAATGTAGGTAGCTGTCGGGAGGAAGTCGAGCGAGTGCCGGACACCGGAATACCCGAGCCAGTTCGCACCAAAATCAACATACTTCGCAGAATTCGGTAGACCACTCAGTGCGATATAAGGGAAATGATGGTTATTTCCAAGTTGATTGTAGTAGCTTGATGCAAAACCGAGGTCTCCCACAATATTGTTGGGGGTCGTCATTCCCTCGTTTTGCTTGTTGTTGTACGTCATCAGGGACACACCCAGATTGGTTACCAGGTTTGAATTGACAATGTGCGTCCACTGCGCCGTTCCTGTTTCCGACTGCGGTGCGGCTCCTGATCCGTTTGACTGAGCAGGATCGTCGTTCGGTGCGCCGGTATTCCAGTTTGCAGTGATCCAGCGCCCTTGACCGCCCCAACGGAATGAGAACTTGTCGTTGTCGCTCAGGTTGTAGTCGACCTTGAACATGGCATTGCGCCACAGATCGTGCTCTACCTGTAGGTTTTGATAATTGTTTGCCCACGGCGCGTAACCCGCACCCGGATTGACGTTCGGCTTGAAATAACTGTAGTATCCGACGATATTCGAAGCCACCTTATCGATTCTATTCGCCGGAATCTTGTTGCCTGGAAACGCCGAGTGCGCTTGCTTTGTCACGCAGTGCCCGTCTGAATAGTTACAGTCCTGCACCGTCTGCAACGGAGTGAGCGGATCATAAATTGTCAGGGGTTGGAGGCTTTGTGTGGTGTTATTCCAATAGGTCGCAGTACTGAAATCGCCTGTAAGCCAGTCTTGGTTCGGCATGGAGTACGTATTGTACGAAGGGTTCGGCAAGATGTCCTTCATTCCCTCATAGCTGGCAACAAAAAACAGCTTGTTCCTGCCATTGTAGAGGTGGGGAATAACAACCGGGCCTTCCAGTTCCAAGCTGTATTGATCGCGCTTGTGCGGCGGCTTGGACGGATTCGAGGGATTGTTGTATTTGGACTGCCAATCATACGCATCGAGCCAACTGCGGCGCATGTAGAAGTTGGCGATCCCGTGAAATTGATTGCCTCCGGACTTCAAGGCGACGTCCATCGATGAGCCGCCCGAGTGCCCATAGGAGGCATCATAGGCGTTGAGGACGAGCTTGAACTCCTGCACGACATCAACCGACGGAGTAAATGCGGTTCTACCTAAATCGGAAGCATCATTGCCCAGGCCATCGACATTTGTCTGGCTTACCTGGGGTGAACCGTTTACGTATTGGTTCCCGGTGATGTTGTCATAGGGACGAGGATATTGCGAGTTTGAGAAGTCGTGTACGCCTGCGCTCTGCGAAACAAGCCCAAACGGATTGCGTCCATCCAGAGGCATTNNAACTTGACCGCGATCAGATTTGGAAAGCTCGATCTGTGTGTCGCTTGCGTCAACTGTGACGACTTCGGTAGCCGTTCCAACGCTGAGCTGAAAGTCGATGGTTGAAGTCTGGGATACATTGAGCAAAATGCTCGTTTTCTTTTCCGCTCTGAATCCCTCTTTCGATACCGCAACATCGTAGGTTCCGGGAATCAGGTAGGGGACAATATAGTCTCCAGTACTGGTCGTAAGCGCTTTCGCGTCTACGCCCGTTGCTTGATTGTGAACAATCACTTGAGCCCCAGGAACAACAGCTCCGGTGGAGTCAAGGACATGCCCTGTGAATTGTTGCGTCGCCTGCGACCAGGATACGACGACCAACAGCAAGAATACGGCCAGGCATCCAAGTACCTTGGCTATTCTTCGGTATGCGCACTGCATTTTCATACCTCCATACAAGTGGTTTTGCACACCAGGTCAGTCCTCGAGGATCGGTCGGCCTCGTCGTCCGAAAATGGTTCGCATTGCAATCTGGGCACAAACTTCTAGCCCGCCGGCCATCCACGTCTCACCCTCAAGCGCAACAGCAGCTCTTTTGCTATCGCGTATTCGAAGTTACGAGCGCGAGAAATATGCTCCCGAACTTCTGGGATCGCTTTGTAGTCGAATCGATTAGAACAGTCTAGGTATGTAACGGATTGTTTCTCTGCATACGTCAGTAGTTATGGCCATAAGATGTTGATAGTAAATGTGATTACAGAAACCACTCGTACCAAGGTAATGACTAGGTATATGATGGATTTCGCGCAAACGCTGAATCGTTTTAGTAGAAGTTCATACGACAGTCAGGGATGGCTTACTCAAGTCTGACAAGTTGATTTCCGGAATGGAGCGATCCGAATAAATTTAGCGTATGGTTTCGATTTGATCTCGTGTATTGTGCAGCGGCTGACGCTACTGCTTGACAGCAAAGCACAAACGCTTGCCCTTTGAATAAGAGGTGTTGAAAAAATGAGTTCTCAAGAATCTAAATCGGCAGCCGCACAGCCTCCATTTTCAGACGAGAACAAGAATGCAGCAATTCTTGACCAGTTGAGGAGAATCGAAAACAGCCACGCTTTCTGCAATAGCGCACGAGGAAAGGAATTCCTTTCTTACGTCGTTAAACATGGCATGGAAGGTCAGGACGATCTCCTTAAGGGGCGCTCG
>PMBQ01000126.1 GCA_003152955.1 Candidatus Bathyarchaeota archaeon | reverse complement strand
TCAGCGCGTCTCAGCGTGTCTCAGTGCGCCCCAGGGGCGCTACTGTCGTGCTACTGTCAGTTCAGCAGGAAGCGACACGATACGAATTGGATAGAAAGAACCGATCAAAGCTGAAACTCCCCCTACCTCTCGAACGGGTCGTCAGCGGCCTCACGGTCCGCGTCGCGCTCGTATGATTCTGCCAGTCCACGGACTGCTGCGCCAACTCGGAAGTACGTTGCCCTGTCCAAGGCCGACGCCTTCTCGCGGAATTCGCCCGCGAGTCTCCGCTCATCTTCGCCGGCGGTCCAAGTAAACGTGCCGCGCAAATTCGCAAGTTCCGCGATGAATGCAGTGCGCATTACTTGGTGATCTTGTGCATTTAATACCTCCGCCGCACCCTTGTGAATCCAAAGCCNNCACACCCGCTTAACCTCATTAAGCCAAGTAAGCAACGCCTCTGCACTGAAGCCCCCGTCTCGCAATGAGCCGGGAGGCATCTTCCACCCAAAGAGAAGCGTGTATGCCTTGTTAGCAATGAACTTTGCCTGTTCGTCAGGCTCCACCTCCGGATTTTCATCTTTGTTGGATCGGAATACTCTCGTAATCGTCTCGCAAAAGAAATTGGGGTCCTCTGCTAACCGTCGTTCAAGCATTTTGGGGGCAAGCCCAAGGTGATGATCAAGCAGCTGTAAATACATCCACTCAACCTCGAATAGAACGTCTGCCTGTGCCTCGGCATTATCCTGAAGCCAACTAATCAGTTCTGTGCATGCGTGCTGATCTATTGAAAACGAAGGCTCATCCGAAGTCAGATTCCCAATTAGCGCACGGTGTACCTGGGACACGTCCAAGGGCATTCTTTCTTGAATCATCCAAGACAAACACTTTATCGCGGCCCGTGGACGTCCATTTTTTAGGAGTTGTTCGACTGCCTCCGGCAGGCCTTCGTGCAGATCGTATGGGCGTGCATCGACCTTTTCCCAATATAGAGCTTCCCTTTCGCCAAGGATGTCCCTTGCTCGCCCCCAGGTCTTTGGCTCAAAAGGAAGAAGACTAAGAAACTCGGATTTGTCCTCATCGGACCAACCCTTAAGATCCATTTTCTCGGCCCAATCCCAGCCAACCTTCTTGAATCGACCCCAGATGTATCCAGGGACTAAATTCCGAATTTGCTTATCTCGATTCGCCAATAACTTTGGAAGTATCGCTGCGTCTTGTTCGTTTGTGGCCAGTTCTCCTAGCGACAATCCCACCTGCAGCGCGTTAGGCACCGATGCCGCAAAGTGGATTACCCCGGCAAATCCGAAGGATTCAAGAATTTCTTTGATCGCAAAAGTACGTCGCCGTCCCAGCTCTCGGAGCTGTTCCTGATAGTCCCCTTTTTCCTCGACTAGTTCAAAATCGTTTTGCTGAAACAAGCGCCGACTAGCCAACCGAACATCGGTGGGCCTGAGGGCTTCTGCGGCTGCCGCCATTTCATCCACACGCCTCGCGGGCAAAGCCCACTCGGCATCAGAAAACTTGCGATGCTTTACGATTATTTCCAGCAGTCTCTCCCAAATTTCCGACTTTGTCGCCTCTGGCATGGCGAGAACATCTGTAGACAATATGTATTTCAGGATTTGAGAGAATCCGGGCAAAGGCAAATCGGCAAGGCGCTCAATCAATTCGAACAACTTATGCAAATCGGTTTTTGCATGCTGAACGGCCAGATTTGTATAGACCGTAATTTGTTCCACGTATTCCGCCCTAGGAACGCGTTCTCGATGGTCAATGGGAATAAACTCCCGCCAACTCGGTCTCCGAGTGCCCGGGGATACCTGATGAGTCCTGGGAAGCAACGTGAGCAAGACCTTCCATGCAACCTCGGGGCATTCTTTAAGCATCGTTCGCACAGCTATCTCCCTAATTTCAAGGGATGCGCATGTCTGTGGTAGCCAAGGCATAAAAATCGAGGAAAGGGAGTTCAGTGGACGATTTGCGGAGCCGCCTCCTGGATCGATCTCCGAGAGGCGAGCCAAAACCATAGTCACTCGGATCAGGTAGTCTTGGCTCCATGCAAGAGTTTCAAGAGCCCAAAGCACTCCCACCATATAGTTCCAGCTACCCAAGACTCCAGAATTTTCTTGCGAGAAAAGGTCGCGGAACACGGCGTTTGAGGAATTGGTAGACTTCTCCTCTATCACTCTCAAGAACTGTTCCGGCGAAGCTTCGGCCAGCAAAGGCAAGCTATTCTCCAAACCGGCCCACTGGACCCAATCTGCCTCGCGCAAGATTTCGCGGACGGTGGCGGAGGCGACTTCCTGAGGTTTGCCAATAGAACAAGAACCTAGCGCGTTCGGATGAGATCCAAGCAGCGCGAGCGTTTCTGACAATCCTTCTTCGAGCGCATAAGAGTACTTGCGAACCTTCCCGTGTATTGAAGCTTTCCATCGTTCTTCAGGTGGAAATTCAAATTTTGGGTCTTTCGCACGAAGAACGATTAACGCCTGCCTCTGAAATCGATCAAGATCTTCGTTCGAGAGCATAGGACCAAGACTTTGCCATCCCTCAAATCTAGAGATGAACCGCCACTTCTCATCCCTCTGAACCAAGGGAGGGTCCGGGCGCAAAGTCGTTGGGCGGATTAACCCGAGCCACTCCCTATAAGGTTTTCCCACGATACTCTCGACGGCTTGTCGGTCGCCCTCCGAGTTGCCGTCCCACTTTCCGATGAGAGCGGCAATCTCCAGTTCCGAGTTTGTCGCCGTCGATGTCCAACTAGGAGATGCCGAAATGTCGAGAAGCAGG
>PMBQ01000188.1 GCA_003152955.1 Candidatus Bathyarchaeota archaeon | reverse complement strand
ATCACTTGTCTCAGATCGAGCCGTCCACGATCAAGTTTCTGCCATCAGTACAACTGGGGATTTCGCAAGATGGCGGCTTGCTCCAATACTCAGTGAGTTCAGGAGTCAACTACAACTTTGCAGATGGGTACGGCTTCTTTGTGGTCAAGACCTCGTTCGTACTCAATAATACATTTGGTGTTGATGTACAGTACTACAAAGGTCTTCAAACTGGAAACCTGCCCGCCTGGCTTTACAGCACCTGCTTAGTGATCTCGCCAGTGATCCATATCAATTACTAGGCTGCTGGTCAAAGGAACAGAATGAAATCCGCCATCAGTCTTGAAGTGAATTGCACTCGGAGTGAGTAAGATATATAGCGTCCTTTGTTAGGCCTTGGTTGCAGAAGGGGAAATCGGATGGGAGTCGAAAAGGCCAAGAACTCGGATCGCTCGTGATAGGGAGATGAACCTCAATGTCAATTGAATACCCCTTCGTTGGCCGTGAGAGTGAACTGAAGGACCTGCAGCGATCTTTTGCTGAGAAAGTACTCCATCAGAGAGGATCTGTGGCATACCTGGTCCAAGGCCGACCGGGCATCGGAAAAACACCNNAACACGCCTGGTGAAGGAATTCATGAAGAGTATACATACGGACGTCTTGCTACACTCGGAGATTCCCGAGTTCGACGAGCAGAAGCATGTCATCACTTACGATTGCGCCGAGTCAGAAGGCAAGCCCTATGAACCGTTTGAAAGAATCACGAATGAAATGGTTAAGCAGCAGAAACTGCGCTTTGTTTTGAGCGAGACCATACTACTCATTCTGTCGGTGTTCAATATCGATACCACGATAACGCACATAAAGGTAATCTTTGGGAGTCTTTTCGGCAAACCCAAAGAACAGGGTGTCACTGCAGATGAAGCCCGCCGGTTCAACCGNNTATCGGAGGTTAATCGCTGGGTCGAATCGTAAGGCGCCCTTGTTCATCTTCATTCAGAATGCGAATCAACTTGATGTGTACTCCCTGAAACTGCTGGAAAAGCTCCTCTATGATCACAATCCATTCTGGGGAGTGATTATTCTCGAAGAAGAACAACATGCCATAGACAACGAGATTCAGGAGGCGCTCAATCGGATGGTCGGTGAGGGAAAGATCTCACGTGTGGTACTTTGGAATCTTGGGAAGGAGTTCCCTGCGAGATTGCTGGGATCGGCGTTCAAGGAAGGGCTATTTGATGGTAGCGAGCTAGATGTTATGTATGCGATTTCGGAAGGCTGCCCTGGCATTCTGATTGACCAGCTAGAAGCATGGAAGAAGAACGGCTGGATTGAGAAGGGACGAGAGGGCTGGTCCAAATGCGGAGATTTCAAGGAGAAGATCAAACCCAAATTCCAGAAACTTCTTGAGCTTGTCATCGCTCTTTTTGAAGACAACCAATTGACTGAAAGTGAAGAGAGAATGATAAACAGGATGTCCGCTGAATGGGGCATACCTCAGGAGACCGTGCTGCGGACGATTGACATGGTACGAGACATCTACAGCTGCAAGTTCAAAATAGTCCGGCGGATTGGACCCGGCATTATAGGGCAGGAATCGTTCGAGGCAGTAGACGACAATCATAAGACCTGGCTCATTGAATACATTAGGAACGAACAGAATGTGGCGATTATCCCGCGTCGTCGCGAGATTGAACATGCCAATTTGTTTGAGGCGAGAGAAGTGCGGGTGGGCGCCTGTGGTGTATTGGTCTGCTGGGACTACCGTGATGGCAGGAGAATTCGAGAGATTATGCGGGAGGCTCGTGAGACCCAGGTCAAGAGAACCTTGGATATGCTGAAACAAATCACACCGGCGCTTTGCGAATTGCATCGCGTCGGGGAGGTTCATGGGTTCATCCAGCCCGAATCGATTATTGAGACAAGCAAGGGCAACTTCTGCCTAGCCTCGTTTGACCCCTCGTTAGTTAGGCTTTTGCCTGCAGCGTCTCGCCCTGGTCGGGAATTCCTTAATTATGTCGCGCCGGAAGTCCTCTCTGGCGGCAACGGCGACGCACGCTCTGACATTTATTCGATGGGGGTTCTCTTATACAATCTGCTCACGAACCGCTTTCCTTTCGAGGGGTCGAAGAAGGAGGACCTCCTGGAGGCGATTCAGAGACAGTCGTTGACCTTCACAGATGAGATTGTGCTATCGATACCGAAGGATTTGCAGCCAATTCTGAAGAAGAGCTTGGACTTCTATCCAGAAAACAGGTACCCCAATGCCGGCGAGTTCCTTGCTGATCTCAGAAAGGTTTCAATTGATGATGAACCGATCGTGGAGCCTCCACCGGCTCCTCCTGTTTCATCAGCGCCGTGGCGGAAGCTGGCTGCCGTTATCTCGCTCGTTGTGTTCGTGGTGTTTGTCTCCGTGATCGCCTGGAAGAAAGTTGTGAAGCCCGCAAGAGCTGTTAATGCCATTACCATCTCGATCGTTGGAGGTGAGAATAGCGCAAAAGTGCGAAAGGCTCTTTCTGGAAGAGCGGTGCAATACCTGATCAGAGATGACCTCATGCAGTCGAGCAATCTCCAAGTTCTTCTAGAATCTCAGTTTGCGAGGGTTTATCCGAGTAGCGGGTCCGTCCCCAGACTGGCGGTCAAAGGGGAAATCGCAAGTGGTGATCTTCAGTATGAACTCAGGCTGAAATTCGTGTCCTCGGATGTCGGCACGCAAGAGACAACCTATACATTTCATGAGCCTTCGGCCCTTCTGAGTGACCTCTCCAAGATTACCGAGAAAATACTGGGACAGGTAAACGCAATTCCTCTCCGGCATTCCACATTCACACAGAACTGGGACTCTTTCGAGAGCTTTTACCAAGCGGAAATCGCCTGGCGGCGTCTTTCAGCAGACTCCGCGGATCAAGGCTTCCGAGAGGCCCTCGATATTGACTCAACCTTCGTCCTCGCAATGGTCCGGCTCGCCGATGTTAAGCGATTCAATGGACAGCGCGCAGAAGCCCTGGGACTCCTCCAGCAGGCTCTTCCTCATGTGGGCGAACTTGGAATAGCCGATTCACTGCGTGTTCAAGCACTTCGATGTCGCCTTACGGGGCATCTGTGGGAGGCCGTGGACATCTACAAACAGATTGTCAACCTCTTGCCCGGAACGCGAACGCCAGTGTATGACCTTGCAGAAGCCTATTACGAACTACGAGAAATCACGCAAGCAGTCGAGCAGTACCGGTTGGCACTACTGATCGACAACACGTTCTCCCCCGCGTACAACCATCTTGGTTATTGCTATAGTCATCTCGGGATGCACGACAGCGCCCTAGTCTGTTTCCGAAAGTACGTTGCACTCGATTCGAGCGCAAATGCATTCGACAGCTGGGCTGATGGTTACTTTGCGGCTGGATACCTTGATAGTGCGGCATGGGCAAAGGAGCAAGGCATCAGATTGGATCCTCGGATTGGTTACCTGTACAGTGCGTTGGCCTTCATTAGCATCCGTGCTGGCCAGTTCTCCAAAGCGCAAGATTGCATCAAGAGGTACCTAGAATATGCAGGGACTCACCGTGAGCTTCGATCAACCGGGCTATGTGCTCAGGCATACTGGCACTATGTGAAGAACGATTTTGTCAATTGTGCTGAGGTTTGCAGAAGCGCTATTCAGGAATTTGACTCAGACAATCTTGCGAGCCGCAACCACCAGCTCCATTGGTTGCTGGCCTTGGCCTCGCTTCAGACTGGTTACCCCGAGGTCGCCGCAACCGAACTGTCGAAGATGAAATCGATGATAGTGGAGAACAAGGTGAACCCAAAACACTATAATGAAATCTACAAGTTTGCGATCCACCTGGAAGCTGCCATGGAAGCTGCCAAAGGCAACGTGGAATCAGTGAAAGCAGCAATCGCAGCTTTTGATGGCCCTCTGAAGTCCAAAGTAAAAGATGGCGGCTCTCCGTTTGACCTAGCCTATTTGAACACCTCGCTAGGTAAGATGCTCATGGATTCGCGGATCAACGCGTCTCAGCTTGCCGAAGGCCGCTTCAAGGCTGCGCTGGACTTTAATCCCCGCTTTGCAGGCGCTCACTATTGGTTGGGAAGGCTATACGACAGCACTCAGAAACCCGATGCAGCCCGAAGGGAGCTCGCGGTTTTCGTTGAAGAGTGGCACGGCGCAGATGCGGAGGCATTGAAGAACAGGATGATCGAATAGCGCCCATCAGGGGCTGTTCAGGAAACGGGGATTCCCTTTGACCATGGAGCTAAGTTACCCACCTCATGATAGCAGTGATGTTTGTCTTCTGATGCCCCTTGGTCGGCCTAGACCCACAGAGCGACGGTTCCTGAATGTGAACCTCACTAAAAGGAAAGGTCCATGAGATTGATCAAACCTGTATTGCTGCTAGTTCTTGCTATTTCCTTCTTGAATGCACAAGAAGAGAAATATCCCTGGGATGTTATTCTTAAGAAGGACAACACGACGATTCAAGGCAAAATCTTGAAAGTCACCGATGATCACATTGAATACAAATCGAAAGGGAAAAAGCCATTCATGGTAGTCCCTCGAAGTGAAGTGAGTTCAATTATTTACTCCGACGGGACAGTTGTTCCTATTAGTAGTCAAGAAAAGGAGGATAATACTGAGGAAATCAATCTTAAGAACATTCCACAGGAAAGAGAGGAAATCTGCAGAAGTTGCAACGGGAGCGGAAGTGAGAGAGTTGCATGCTCAGTATGCAATGGGAGTGGAAGGTTGAAGTGTGGAAGTTGTGATAATGGTAGGGTGCTAAAATGGGTGATTGTAGTAGGGGGAAGGGCACATTTTGAATCGTTTGTCTGCTCAAATTGCAATGGTACAACTCAAGTGGCATGTTATGGATGCAATGGGGCAGGAATGATAACAATAACATGCAGAGCCTGCGAAGGCAAAGGGAAGATAGTACTTAATAAGTAACTACTTCAAGCCACTCAACAATGAATGTGCCGGAAATGTTCTGGTTCAGTGGAAAATGGACGGCGGGGTTGTGAGTTGATGTGACGAGGTGGCTTCAGCTTATGCCGCTTGCAAGCTCTGCCTCTTGTGGTAACCCTCCGCTGAAAGGTAGAGTTCTCTGACTGAATCGACGTTGTAAGTCCGTCGTTGTCTTCACGCTGCCTGATGCTCTGGCCTTCTCGCCTCCAGAGCCCGGTCGAGTTTTTCCTGACACTCTGCCAGACGCTCCCGCATCTTTCCGGCAAAGACCTCGGCAGGGGTGGGAAAGTAGATCGCACTATGCAGCCGCCTCGTGTTGAATTGGTCGATATAGGCGGCGATCTGTGTGTGGGCATCCTTAAGGTCGATGAAGCTGTGTCGGCGGAAGCATTCCGCGGAGTGGAGTTCCCCCACTTTTGAGGACAGGATGTTAAGCCTTTTGATTTGTTTGATTTAATTGTTCTTGCATCTTTTCTCTTGGGGTGAGGTACCCGATCGACGAGTGGCGTCGGTTACGGTTGTAGAAAACCTCGATGTAGTGGAACAAGCTCCGGTGTCCGTCCAGCCGGGTTTCGTAGTGCTCGAAGTGGACGGACTCGGTTTTGAGTGTATGGAAAAACGATTCAGTGACGGCGTTGTCATAACAGCTCAAACCATGACTTTGCAGAAACGTAACCTGTTGCTGGCCGATGAACTTCACGAGAGCCTGGCTCGTGTACTGGCTTCCACGATCCGAGTGGAGGATGACTTCTCCGCGGGGCCTGTAACGCGTGACTGCGGCGCCAACCGCCCGGCAGACGAGGAGAGCATCGATCCGCTCCCCGGTCGCCCA
>PMBQ01000252.1 GCA_003152955.1 Candidatus Bathyarchaeota archaeon | reverse complement strand
GTAACGCTCGTGAGAGAATTGCAAACGCTAGCGCCAGTCGAATATCTACGCCCAGCAACAGAAAGATCCCAACAATCGCGCCTTCCTGGAACCCTATCCCAGAGGGTGTGAGCGGGACAAACCCGAAAGCGGTGATGAGTGGATGCATTAGGAAAAAGCCCAACCATTCAATGTTGGTTATTCCAACGGCCAAACCCAGGAAGTACCACTCGAATCCCTTCAGAACCCAAGACAATGTCGAAATTAAGATGATCTCCGGTATTACGCTTCGAGTTTTCATGGCGTTCTCGCCGAACTCTTCCAGCTTTCCCATTATGCCCTTCGTGAAGCGTGCGAGGAACCTCCAGCAAGCGATCTTGCGGATTATTGCGGCTGCTCTTGGAGACCAGATTATGGCGGCAAGTGCAAATCCTCCAAGCAGCATGAGCCCAACCCCTATCGCGCCGATCCACAGAACCTCTCGAGTGAAGATCGCTTGATTGAAGAGGTAGATCAGGGCCAATGCCCCCCCGATAACCTTGACGAGAAACTCAATCGATTGTATCCCCAGAACGCAGGAGAGGCTCGCTGAGGTCTCGATGTTCTGATTTTTCNNTGTGCGAGCAGTGTTCTACCGAAGGTCGCCTTGATTCCTTGTTTTTTTAGCACTCTGATTATTCTCACGGTGAACAATACGTTGATCAGGAAATAGGCAAGGAACGCCAACAGGAAGTACATTGGATTGGTCTTGGTGATGACCATGACCACCGTGTTGATACCCACATACCACACTAATCCTCCGACAATCACTATCATGAGCAAGAGCTGCGAAACTAGGCGCAGTCTAGCACTCGGAAGCGGTATGTTCTTTCACCGGGGTTAAGATTCCCGCTTGGGTGCAAGGGGAAGGCCTTTGCAGCCCACCTTCCCTCGAACCCTCCGGTTGAAATTGTGACATGTGAAACATTCAAGGAAAGACACGGCCGTTAGCTTGACGGGGCAATCCACTGCCTCCTTCTTCATGCGTGCCAGCATCTTGCCTTTGACGGAGCCCTTGACTGCCTCCAACGATTCCTTGGGCGACGGGAGGGCTTTCGGCGGCGTGAATATGTCTACGAGATATTTGTCGTCTTCACCCTTCTGAACAGGCGTAGAGTCGCCGTTAGCCTGAGCGTTCATGCTCATGTCAACTTCAAGATCAGCAGCATCCCGAACCGATAAATGTCTTTCTTCCTACAATCATGTCGGTTTCTTAGGTACGCGGTTTCCCACTGAATTGCGTACTGATGAAACGAGCGCATCATCAATTTGGCCTCCAGAGGCAGGTGGGGTTCGAAACGACGATGTTCATTTGGTCTTGGTGAACAGGTCAGCTTGCTTTCCCAGCTGCAACTTTCTAGAAAGACCGTGAGCTTGGGTCCTGATCACGCGGTTGAGGCCTCTCACTACTGCAACTGGCACCTGCTCGGTTCCTTGTCCCATAACGAGCTCAGCAGCGGCCGCTACTTCATCTGCTAGCGCGACGAACTTGTACCTCAACTCATAACCGAAGAGATCCTTCTGACCTCTATAGTCCGTGATTGGCTCTATTCCTGAAACTCCTATGGCAAACTCCACCTGCCCCACCCTGAAGGGCCGACTGTAGGTGTCGGCAACTATTACGCCAAGTTGCTTTTCGGAAAGTTCTTCAAGTTGACTTCTCAGCTTGCTCGCGGAAGCATCCGCGTCTTCCGGAAGTCGCGTGTACATAGTTCTCCCATCGACGTTCGATTTGTCTACTCCAGCATTTAGGCAGACAAACCCATCTTTTCTTCGTACGACCAGCGCTTTGCGGTCGGCACGAATTACCTTCGCTGAGTCTCTCAAAATCAATTCAATCAACCTCGGATCCTTCTTCGTCAGTTTCGAAATGAAATTGGATCTTCGGCGTGGTTTGATGTCTGAGATATCGACGAGGAGGCCTTCGGCTTTGGAAACTATCTTTTGCGAGACAACCACAACATCGCCATCCACCAACTCTAACCCTTCAGCCTTAATCGCCCCCATGATCAATTGAGCCGCGTCGTCACCAGGTTTGACGAGGGGTATCTTTTCTAATCCGTAGATCGAAATTGTCTTCGCCGATTCTGATGCGCTCCCTTCGTTTTTTGTTTGATTAACGTTGAGCTTCGACACCTACATGCTTAAATAATATGTAGGCTTCGCCAACGGACAATTCAAGTCAGCTGCGAGTAAACGGAGTGGACANNCCGTAGCTCCTTGGGGAATTATTGCAATTGCAGTAATCAGTCTGCTTTACGCGGTCTGGTTGCGATCTGGGGTTCTGAAGAAGGACAAGGGCTCCGCTAAGATGCAGGAGGTCTGGAATGCTATTCGAGTTGGTGCCGACGCTTATTTGAGCCGCCAGCTCCGAAGCATTCTTCCACTGATTGGCGTTTTGGCAGTTGCTCTCTTCTTTAGTGTGTACGTTGTGCAACCAACTCAGGAGGCGATTGAGGTATTCGGTAGTAATGCTCAGATCGTAATTGCTGTGGGTCGCATGGTCGCTTTCGTCCTAGGCGCTTCTTTCAGCCTGCTTGTCGGCCAGTTCGGAATGCGTATGGCTGTTCAGGCCAATGTGCGAGTCGCATCAGCCTCACGACGTGGTTTCAACGAATCCCTTTCCATCGCCTACTACGCGGGCACTATTACGGGAATGTT
>PMBQ01000381.1:3711-7686 GCA_003152955.1 Candidatus Bathyarchaeota archaeon | reverse complement strand
GGCCGATGAAGAAGCTTCGCAGAACTCTGGGAGGGGTACTTGACCCTCATGCCGCTTGGTTGCTTCTTAGAGGAATGAAGACCCTAGCAGTCAGAATGGAGAAACAGAACGCAAACGGCCAGGAGGTCGCAGAATACCTTGAAAATCATCCCAATGTAGAGAAGGTATACTATCCGGGGCTGGAAACACATCCCCAACATTCGCTTGCGAAGAGACAGATGAATGGATTTGGAGGAGTCCTCAGCTTCGAGCTGAAGGGCGACATTAATCGCACCATTAGATTCGTTGATAACCTAAAACTAGCGTTACTTGGGGCCAGCCTTGGCGGAACTGAGACATTGGTTAGTCAACCAAGCACGGTGTCACACTACTTCATGGATCCCGCGGAAAGAAGAAAAGCCGGAATAGGTGACTCACTGGTCAGGCTCTCATTAGGGATAGAAGATGCTGCTGACATTATCGCCGACTTGGCGCAGGCATTTGACAAGGCTTAGCTTTCCCTGTTCTAGCATGCGGCAAAATTGGCGGACCATTTCTTCTTATACACCGCCCGAACCCTTAGGAAGAGAGGACGTGTTTTGAGTTGGCAAATCCGATAGCCGTTCTGGACACCAGCATGGGTGTAGTCAAGTTGGAATTATTCGCGTCTGAGACTCCCATTACGGTTCAAAACTTTGTGAAACTTTGTAAAAATGGTTTCTACGATGGCTTGGCGTTCCACCGTGTTATTGATGGTTTCATGATTCAAGGAGGTTGCCCACGCGGCGACGGAACCGGTGGTCCAGGATATGCGATCAAGGATGAGTTTGTCCCGAGTTTGAAACATGGCGCCCCAGGAACCATTTCAATGGCCAACCATGGTCCAGATACCGGCGGCTCACAATTCTTCATTACGCTCGCGCCTACGCCTTGGCTCGATGGAAAACACACAGTATTTGGAAATGTGATCGAGGGCATCGATGTTGTACAATCAATCGGCAAAGTTCAAACAGACAATCACGACCGGCCTCTCGAAGCGGTTAAGATCAAGTCAGTCAAAATTGTCGAACCCTAGTTCCGTAAAAGGATCAGATACTGCACACACGTGTGAAATCGACACTTTTCTATCCGGTTATTATAGCGTATTTCGCGACCGCGATGGATCATGGCATTGCAGGTAACTCGTTGAAGTGTGTTACGACTCTGTTTTACGCGTAAATGGCGCTTTGTGGGTCGTTCGCTCTGGCAATTGCGTTCAGGAGCGCGTCTGAGAATTTTCGGCGACTTCGGATAAAAGAACAATCTTACGATTTTCTTCAAGATCCTATGTTTTCGTCACACATATGGTAGTCTTTCAGAGACGTGTACGGAATACGGCATGAGTAACTGAATTTGGACGCCGATTATGTGTGCTCAGCAGTATTCGTGTCAACCACAGAACCTTTTTCCTCGCCCAAGAATTTGCTTCGTTCATAGGCGGCCAAGATGGCCTTTGACAAAACTGTTCGCAAGCCCCCCTTCTCCAACTGGTACAAGGCCGCCGCGCTCGTGCCGCCAGGCGAAGTGACCAAGTTGCGCAGCTCGGCTGGATGTTTTCCCGATTTCATTGCATACGTGATGGAGCCTCGCATTGTCTCGGTGACCAATTGATAGGCCATGTGTCGTGGGAAACCTAGATGGACGGCCGCGTCAATCATAGCCTCCATAACTAAGAAAACGTAGGTGGGACCGGTTCCACTCACTGCGGTGGCCATGTCTAAGAACTTCTCATTGTTCACGTAGAGTTCTGTGCCCAGGGCCTGAAGGATAGTCCGTGCCTGGTCGAGTTGCGCTTTCTTCACGCTAGGCGTGGCGGTCCACACGCTCATTCCCTCTCCAATCTGTGCGGGCGTGTTGGGCATTACTCTCACGATAGCGGTGTGTCCCAGTCCCTTGCTTATCGTGCTGACCCTCGCGCCGGCGACGATTGACATCACCATCTGTTCAGGTTGCAATACTCCTTTCAAATCGGCCAAGACGCCGTCTAGATCCTGCGGTTTCACTGAGAGAACAAGTATCTTACCTGACCCGGCCGCCTCGCGGTTGTTCGCGGTGACGTTGATTCCGTGTTTCTGCTCTAGTTCCATTCTGCGCTCTTGGCGGGGTTCTCCAACGGTGATTGCTTTGCTGTTCAAGAGTTTCTTCGACAGAAGTCCTTGAGCCATGGCCTCAGCCATGACTCCACCACCAATGAATGAGACTGAGTCTAACAATGTGCAACCTGCCACTATGCGATTGTTCCGAGATTAATGCTAGGCGCTCGGATATCAGTTGGTGTTTTCTGGTTCTCTTTGCCAGAGTAAGAAAAACTGATCGTGCCAGGGAGCCCTACACGAATTCTATACTTGACTAAGCTCAGACGCCAAGTATGGGATTTCCTTCACGGCAAAAGCAGGCTCTAGCCTACCCTCATTTTTGGATACACCCTTATTATTTGTCCGCGTTCCTTCCCTATCGAGCACGCTTGGGGACTCTGGCTGTTGATAACGCGCGAGTTCTTATCAGAGGACAACCGACCAAGGCAAACATCTTCATCGAAGACGGCAGAATCAAATCTGTGAGTGGTCGAAAAACAGGGCAAGCCGACCGGCGAGTAAATGCCCAAGGCAGATTCGTTCTTCCAGGACTCGTGGATGGGCACGCTCACCTCCATGACGCTGCCTTCACAAATCGGGAGGACTTTACAAGCGGCAGCTCAGCTGCGGTCGCAGGCGGTGTAACTACAGTTGTCGAAATGGTCTTGTCAACACCAGTCGACAGTCCTGAACGAGTGAATACTAAAATCGTAGAAGGCGAGCGAAGGTCCCTTGTTGACTTCTCTTTACATGCCGGAATGATGAACCTGAACAATCTCCCGAATATCCCAAGTATAGCCCAACTCGGAGTTCGATCGTTCAAGACTTTCACCTGCAAACCCTACTATGTAGACGATCACGGATTGATGTCTCTAATGCGCGAAACAGCAATGCAACACTCGATACTAAATGTCCACGCAGAAGATGAGCAGATAGCCAGCGCAAATCTTGAGAAACTAACAGTCAACGGCAGGAAGGACCCCCTTGCGCATGCAGAATGGAAGCCTAACGAAGCTGAAGAGCGCGCCGTTAGGAAAGTCGTAGATTATGCTCACGCCTTGGGAGCGCGTGTGCATATTTCGCATATGTCATCTGCGGAAGGCGTTGCCATAGTGAAAGCGGCTAAGAGAGCAGGGGTCAGAATTTCAACCGAAACTTGCCCTCATTACTTGACCTTCACACGCAAAGATATGAAGAAGCAGGGTCCATACCTCAAGATGAACCCCTCACTCAAGGGCCCTCGCGATGTGCAGAGTCTATGGAAGGGTTTGCGTGATGGCACTATAGATATTGTAACGTCAGAACACGCTCCTGGGACTCGAGAAGAGAAAGAAGTGGGGTGGACGGATATCTGGAAAGCCTGGGGTGGGGTACCGGCGATAGAAACCATGCTCCCTGTCATGTTGAGCGAAGGAGTAAACAAGGAGCAAGTTCGCCTTGCTACGGTTCAGCGCGTGTGCTGCGAGAACCCGGCAAAGATCTTTGGAATTTATCCGAGGAAGGGCGTCATTGCGAAAGGAGCTGATGCAGATTTGGTCGTGATTGATCTGAAAATGAAACGGAAAGTTCGTGCTGAAGAGCTGCATTACAGGGTCGGTTGGACACCCTATGAGGGGTGGACGATGAAAGGATGGCCCATCTTGACCGTGATTAAGGGAGAGGTAGTGTTCGAAGATGGACGATTACTCGGCAAATCTGGTTCCGCCCGCTTTCTTCCAATGACGATGAAAAGAGGTTGACCTGCCGTGTTGTCTCTCATAGTCTTGGCAGCTGGTAGGTCCACCCGGATGCCGGGTAGAAACAAACTCCTCGTTAAGATCGATGGAAAACCGATTATCCGGAGAGTTGTTGAGAGAGCGCTGAGTTCTAAGGTGGATGAAGT
>PMBQ01000381.1:0-3689 GCA_003152955.1 Candidatus Bathyarchaeota archaeon | reverse complement strand
CACTGGGCACTGAAGCCATACTCGTCCTACCCGGTGACGTAGCCATGATAAACCCCAGTTCAATCGATATGGTCGTGGAAGCCTACAACGATGGAAAGAATTCGATAGTTGTGGCTGCTCACACTGGCAGATCTGGTCACCCGATACTTCTTTCGAAGAAGCTGTTCAAAGAAATTGAGCAGATCGACGAGGCGACTTTCGGTCTGAAATCCGTGGTTAGTAGACATGAGAGCGAGATTCGAATGGTTGAGACAGGTTCTGAAGATGTTCTCAGAGATATCGATACTCCAAATGACCTGAAGCTTCTAAAGTGACAAATGATCTTAACAGTACTCAACTTAGAGGCAGATCATTTGTTCGCGTTTGGGGCCGACTGACACATATCTGATTGGCACTCCGACCAAATTCTCAACGCGTCGCAAATATGCTTGGGCTGCTGAAGGTAGCAAGTCCCAATCGCGCACGTCACTAGTTCGTGATTTCCAACCAGGCCACTCCTCAAGAACGGGTTTCACTTGGCCTTGGGTAACAGTATCTGGCATGTCGGTAAGCACTTGATCGCCCAATCGGTAACTTGTACATAGCTTGATGGTTTCAAAGGAGTCGAGCACGTCTAATTTGGTGACGGCGATAGCGCTAAGACCATTGAGCCATGCAGCGTATCGTACAGTCAACGCGTCAAACCAACCACAACGACGCGGGCGCTTCGTTGTGGCACCGTATTCGTCGCCGATTTTGCGCAAAGTCTCCCCGTCCTTGTCAAAAAGTTCGGTTGGGAAAGGCCCGCCTCCAACAGATGTGGCATACGCTTTCGCTACTCCAATCACCTGTTCAATGTATTGAGGAGGAATGCCCGCTCCGCTGCACGCGCCGCCTGCAGTGGGTGAAGATGCTGTACTGTACGGGTAGATGCCCCAGTCAAGATCACGCATTATGCCAAGTTGCCCCTCTAGAAGAATCCGTTGACCAGCTTGAACCGCTTGACGCAGTATGGGTACTGAGTCAACGATTCGCTTGGAGAGTTTCTGACTCCATTGATTTGCTTGGGCGAGCAGGTCTTCTAGCTTTAGAGGCGGGAGGTTATAGTAGGCCATCTCATAGTTCTTCAGCGGCAAAACGTCCTGTAGTCGTTCTCGCAGAAAATTGGGATGAAGCAGGTCTCCGATGCGTAACCCTCTGTAGGAAGATTTGTCCCCATAGACTGGCCCAATGCCACGACGCGTGGTGCCCAGCTTGCTGCCCCTGTCTCTTGCGCCGTCTAAGAGTCGATGATAAGGCCAAACGATGTGCGCTCTTCGATCGAGCCAGAGATTGTCAGTACTAACGCCCGCGCTTTCTAGACCTGCAACTTCTTCGAGAAATGATGATGGGTCGATGACTGTGCCTGCGCCTAGGAGGCATCGTACATTCGGGAAGAATATGCCTGAAGGAATTAGATGCAGTTTGAAGGTCCCTAGATCGTTGACGACAGTGTGCCCAGCGTTGTTGCCTCCTTGGAAACGTACAACAAAATCAGCCTTGGAGGCCAAGTAGTCCACAATCCGGCCCTTGCCTTCGTCGCCCCACTGGGCGCCCACTACAGCAGTGACTGTCATTACCTAAACCTCATAGAACATGGAAAATCACCGAATCGCAATCTTTGGAGCGCGAGCGTTGAACTCAATCACGTTTCCCACAGTTGGTTCAGCAGGTTTCTTAAAAGTTAGATTTCTTCGCCAGGAAGCATCTCCTAAGCGGTTGAACTATGTCTTCTTGCGAGCAGAGAACGTCGTCCTGCTAGCTAGTAGGAAGAAGGCACTAACGATGACAAATGATTTCCGAAGCGTCATTCTAAGGTCTTTCTTTGAGCAGAATCTTGGCTAGTTCGCTCAGAATGAATCCCAATGAGCTGAGTCCAATTACGATTAGCCACTCCACAGGCTCCAGAGCCGTAACGCTGAACAAATTCGCCAGTAACGGAACTTGGAAAATGAATGGCATGAGAACGGCTTGTCCCAGATGGACTAGAACCAGAGATTTGTTTCCTAAAGGCCCGGTCGCGAAGAATGTCCTGCTGAAGGATCTGCAACTAAACGCAAAGAAAATTTCGAATAGAACTACGGTTGCAAAGACCATACTTCGCGCTTTAAGTTCTGCAAATGCGACTGGATGAGCAAAGGTCCAGCCATAACTCACAAGCCCGTAAACAAAAGCAACCCTCCCGCAGCGAACAGCAGGAGTGATATTCCAACCAACCGTGCACCNNTTCGTTCCGCATTACCCTTCAGAGCGGCTATGATCTCCGCTGGGTCCATTGCGTGCCATTTCGGTCTTTGAGAGGCACCTTTGGTCTCGTTCAACGCGTGCCCATTCGTGTCATGGCGACAGTTTCGTTCTATTTGTGCTTTGACCGTCAACTTGCTTGAAATCAAACAGGGACTTTATGTCGTCCTTCACGTTGACCCTCGCGCAAAGAGCTCGCCGTCACATCGGTCATGACTAGTCTAAGGCGTTAACATCCATGAAGTCTACACAAGGATTTTGGCGTCAATGGTGGAAGCCAATTCTGATCGGGGTTCTTGCTCTAGTCCTGAACGTGATCGCATATCTCATGCTATCTCCAAGCTCACACATCGTCCAGGCCGCTTTGGATACGTTGGCGCCTTTGCGATGGCAGCGACTGCCATCGCCACCATATTCTTGGGTCGCATTATTCTAATGGCACTAGTGCGTTTGAGGACTGAATTTCGGGTACATTTGACTGAAAATCCCCGACCGAGTCCGTCTACTTCTTTCCCGACCAGTCGTAGAATCCTCGCCCTGTTTTTCTTCCCAATAGGTTTGCTCGAACCATCTGTTTCAGTAGGCTACTGGGACGGAATTTGGGATCCCCAGTCTCGTTAACCATTACATCCGTAATGAAGAGCGTAGTGTCAATGCCAACATAGTCCAGTAATCTCAATGGGCCTATGGGCCAGTTGAGTCCTAGCATGATCGCTTTGTCGATCTCTTCAGGTTCAGCAACACCTTCTGCCAAGAGGAATACAGCTTCGTTCAATGCGGGGATGAGGATTCGGTTTACGATGAACCCTGGCGTATCCTTCTTTACCACGACCGACTCTTTTCCGAGTTTCGATGAAATTTGGCGAATTGTCTCGACAGTTTCATCTGATGTCTTCAAGCCGCGAACGATCTCGATCAGCCTCATCAGTTGAGGTGGGTTGAAGAAGTGCATTCCGCAGACTTTCTCAGGTCTCTTTGTTGCTGCTCCAATCTCGGTTATGCTGATTGAGGATGTGTTTGAGGCAATTATTGCATGTGGGAGTGCCAATCTGTCAGCTTCCGCGAGGACAGATTTCTTGAGTGGTGGGTTTTCGGTAACAGCTTCAATAACGAGATCTGCATTTTGCACTGCCTCTTTCATGTCCAACGTTGGATGAATCCGGCTCAGGATCTGCTTTGATTCATGTTCGCTCACGCTACCCTTCTTGACGAAACGTTCGAGGCTGCCTTGTATCATTTTCATGCCGTTGTCAATGAAGCGCTGTTCAATATCCCGCATCGTAACATCAAATTTCCCAACTTGTGCACAGACCTGCACTATGCCATGTCCCATCAAGCCTGCTCCTAACACTGCGACTCGTTTCACTTCCACCACAATCACCAACTCTAATCAGGTAGGGAGCAAACATATGCCTTGCCGTGGCTTT
>PMBQ01000130.1 GCA_003152955.1 Candidatus Bathyarchaeota archaeon | reverse complement strand
GCCCAGCAGCCAAAGGAAATTGCAACTGGCAGAGAGGCCGTGTGGGTTCCTGCAGTTTCGATGTGAACATCCAAAGCTGTTGTATCTCCTCCCAAGCCCATCGTTCCAATCCCGAGTTCATTTATCGCCTTCAGCAACGAGGTCTCGTGATTCGCCGTCTCTGGATCTGGGTGCCTTGCACCGATCTCACGAGTTAAGGCCAACTTTGAATTGAACATGGCTTGGATAGCTGATCCTCCGATACCAATTCCGAGAATGTTAGGTGGGCACGTCTTGCCGCCGGCATCTATTACGACTTGGAGAATGTGCTTGAACATGTCTTGCCTGCTAGCCGTGGGAACCATCATTTTCAGATTCGTAAAATTCTCTGANNCCCCCTTGAGGATCATTTTCATTGATGTTCTCTTTGTCGACTTGTCGACCAGTACTTCTGGTTCGTTGAGTCCTGAGTTGGTGCCCGTGTTTTTGCGGGTGAGTGGATGAACCACATTGGGTCTCATTGCACCTTTTGATGTCATGTTTTGAACGGCATGGGTCAGCGCTTTCTCGGTCTCATCGATGTGATTGGCAAGTTCGCCCGATATGAAAAGGGTCACCAGCCCTGTGTCTTGGCATAGGGGCAGTTTTTCCAGTTCACTTAGGTTGGCGCTGGTGAGTATGGCTTCTAGTTGTTCTCTTGCGAGGTTCTTGGTTTCGCGTGCGTGAGCTTCCTTGATTGCGTTTAACGTATCTTGCGGGAGTTGCGTTGTGGCATGAACAAGCATCTCGTTAATGACAGGTTGCAGGTCCTTCACGGTGAAACCCAAGAAAAAACCCCACTCTGGATTGGTTCCATCAACCGAATTCGACTTATGCAGTATGCCATTATTGCCTGTAGAGTATATGTTTCGTGAGCCTGCTCGCCAAAGGATGAGCACAGAGTTAAACGCACAAAGAGCTGATCAGGCATTGCGGGTTGTTGGCTTGGCTATTTGGAGGCAACTCTATGCAATGGTCTGGCTCGCGTTCCTACAGATAATAATCGCAGTTGCGAACATTCCAAGTTCCAATGTGTTTCTCGTCTATGGGCATGTAATTCTCGGCTTGGTCATTTTGGGACTCGCACATTACAATAACGCGCAATTCAAGAAAACTGAAGCACCGAACAGACTGAAGCGAATAGTCAAATCCACGGCCATACTGGCCACGATTCAGGTTCTTCTCGGCATTCCCATACTCGTGAATATAATGCGGATTTTTGGCATACCCATGGTATGGATCATCTCTCTCCTGCACCTAGTCATCGCATTGGCAATAATCACTCAAGCATCTTCAGCTGCCACTGCCTACGATATGTGGGAAGAGAAAGAGTACACCAAGTCATAGATCGCGTAATATCATGCTTCAAGAATCAGCAATACGAACAATTTGCCCAGCATGACAGAAACCGCCACCGTAGAGCTAGCTCGCACGCTGAAACTGTGTGCCCGCTGTCTCTTTCCAGTCTCCGGCTGCAGAGCGTCTACTTTGCCTAAGATCCGAACGATCTGGACAATGACTTGAATTCGATGTGACTAACGGAACGATTTAATTCTGAATAGAAAAAAGGGTGAGGCGGACTCTGTCTGAGGTTCAGACAGGCGTCCTACTCAGCGATTGTTGGAACGTCTATCGTGGTTGGCTCGTAGTCTTCCAGTTTTCCGTTGAGGAAGGAATCGTATGCTTGTAGATCCAGCAGGCCGTGGCCGCTGTTGTTGAAAGCGATGATTTTCTTTTCGCCAGTCTTCTTGCATTTTAGAGCCTCGTCGATTGCGTACTTGACGCAGTGTGCGCTTTCTGGTGCCGTGATCATGCCCTCTGTTTGAGCCAATATGCGTGCTGCTTCGAAGGTTTCCGTTTGCCCGTATGCCACGCTGGTCATGTAGCCTTTCTTGATGAGGAAAGACAAGGAAGGAGCCTTACCGTGGTATCGAAGCCCGCCCGCATGGATCGGAGGTGGTTGGTACTTGTGGCCTATCGTGTACATCTTCACAACTGGTGCCGATTCCGCCGTATCGCCGTAGTCATACGTGTAGACTCCACGGGTCGTTGAAGGAACTGCCTTCGGCTCGCAGGCGACGAACTTAGCAGTGGATTTTCCCTTCAGCTTGTCAGCGATGAAAGGATAGGCGAATCCTGAAAAGTTTGAACCGCCACCTATGCAGCCGCAAAAAATGTCGGGTTGCACATCGATCATATCGAACTGCTTCTTGGCTTCCAGTCCNNATCACGGTCTGATGCAGGATGACGTGATTGAGGACTGAACCTAGGCAATATCTGGCGTTGTCCTGACTGAGGGTATGTTCGACGGCTTCGCTGATCGCTATGCCGAGAGAACCAGAATTGTTTGGATCTTTTTCAAGGATGCTGCGTCCGTATTTGGTATTCTTGCTCGGTGACGCGGCAACTTCTGCGCCGTAAGTTTCCATCATGATCCTGCGGCCTGGCTTTTGATCGTAGCTGGCGCGAACCATGTAGACGCTGCATTTCAGTTTGAAAAGTGCAGCAGCCATGGCCAGGGCGGTTCCCCATTGTCCAGCTCCTGTTTCGGTGATTACACGTTCGATGCCTTGGACCATGTTGTAGTAAGCTTGTGCGAGCGCACTGTTGATTTTGTGGCTTCCACTTGGGTTGACGTATTCGCATTTGTAGTAGATTTGGGCTGGAGTGTTGAGATACTTCTCCAGTCTCTTAGCGCGGAGGAGAGGAGTGGGACGTGGAAGACTCAGGTAGGCATCATAGACTTCGTCGGGGATTTTTATGAAGCGCTCAGTGGAAACCTCTTGCATCACTAGTTCCTTGGCGAAGAGTCTCAGGAGTGGGTCGGGAGAGAGCGGTTTCAGAGTTTTCGGATCAAGTGGCGGCGGCAAAGGTTCTGGAAGGTCTGGGAGTATGTTGTACCAGTGGGTTGGCATCTCATCTTGTGGAAGGTATACTGCGTGATCTTTGTCGATCGTTTTACTTTTTGACATAGGCTGATCTTCCTGTTGGTTGGTGCCCCACCACAACATCATAGTAACATTTAAGACTTCGTCGTACAATTTTGTACGTCAGAGGTCGATGCTCAAACATGTGGAGACAAATCTCCGACCGCTTGAAAGAATACCCCGGCCGGCAAAAGGTCGCTAGAGCCTTAGTCGAATTGGGACTGAGCGTCAGAGAAGGAACGAAGATCTATTGTGGAGGAATTGAACTGTCCGATGTTAAGATTGCCCGATACCTAGCGCTGGACCGCCGAACTGTCAAAGACACCGCCCTGCTGATATCACAAGATCCAGTTCTCAAATCCGTATTCGAAAGAATTCGCCCTGCCGGACCATTCCTTGCTGAGGCGGCCAAGTTCCTTGGATACAGTGTGATTGAGATATACGCAGACTCACACACAGTTGGCATAGTAGCACAAGCAACTGCATTGATTGCGCGAGAGAACATAGCAATACGCCAGGCAGTGGCGGATGACCCCGATCTCACTCCAGAACCGAAACTCACCTTGGTTGTCGAGAAAGAACCTTCGGGTGCGATTCTCCAGAAAATGCTAAAGATTCCAGGCGTGACCAAAATCTCCGCTTATTGACGTGACTAATGATTGAGGACTACTGTCGCAGTATCACCCGCGATTCTTGTCTTGATGTTGACGCTAATCGTTTCCTTTGTCTCAGGGCATCCTCATGGCTTGTTTCTCACAAACTCGATCACAGGTATCCCAATAAGATTCGCAATTGCCACGCTGGTTCTTGTGTTACCGCTTTGGTCACTGTCAGGATTTCTTGATCTTACCGGGAAAATAGTGAGAAGCTATTCCTGGATTGGACAGTTTGTAAAGCCTGCAACCACTCTCAATCGGGACCTTAGCAGATTCACTGCTTGGATTGCTAGACCGGTTTNNATGGTTTCTGAGCTTTCTGGAAGCCTCCATCAGCGGTCCGCTCGCAGCCGTCTTACTCCGTCTTAGTCTATTCGTGATAGGGGGCGCCTTGACTTCAGTGTTCCTTTCGATCATTTGGACATTGGATGATCTGGGAGTCAGAATATACAACGCAAAGACTGGGGAAGTGCGTATGGCTGGCAGCAGCGTAGGTACCATCTTACCGCTGATCACTGGAGCTATCGGAGTATCAAGCCTATTTCACACCAGTCTCACTTCAGACGCAATACTAGATCTTCTCGAAATCGTTACGGTCCTCTATCCGCCGTACCTCCTGTTCGCATTCTTTCATCACGAATTCGTCAAAAGAAAGAAATTACCTCTGACTAGAAAACTCGCCATAAAGCGAATTGAAACTAGAGTGCGATAGATCCTAAGGGATTACGTTTCCCGTAATAGGTGGTCCTCAGTTTTCGTGGGCGTTCCGGGATGACAGCCCCTGTTATGCAGCGAAACCTGCGCGGGAAGTTCAGACCTTGATTTCGAGAAGATCATGACTGGATATTACTTCGCCGCCGAACTTGCTACTCACGCTCTTGACCATTTCAATCTCTCTTCCTTTGCAAGGCGGGAACAAATGGGTCAGAACCACTTTCTTCACCCCCGCTTGGTTTGCCACATCTCCAACTTCTGACGGTACAGAATGATAGGTTTCTCGCGCGAACTCTATCATATCATCAGGGAAAGAACACTCGTGAATCAAACAGTCGGTACCTCTAGCCAAGTCGATCACAGATTTGCAGGGCCGGGTATCGCCGCTGATTACCACTGTGCCTTCGCTGCTTTCTATCCTAAATGCAAGGGAGGGAATACTGTGTTCCGTTGGAGCCGAATTAATCCTGTATTTCTCGTTTTCAAATAGGCGTCCCCCAGTTACTTCATACGGCGTAACTTCCAACCCTTCTTTTCGAATTCTTCGTACGACCTCTGGCACATACGGGAAGACTTTCTCAAACAGTAGGTTGGAGAAATTTACCGTGCCAGGAGGACCATATAGATACCACTTGTCTGTCCTGCCTACCAGGTAACTCCCAAAAACGATGGACGGAAACTCCAAGCTATGGTCCATGTGTAGGTGTGTAAGGAATACGCGTCTGATTGTTGTAGGATTAATGCCTGCCTTCATCAAATTCTGTCCCGCGCCAGGACCACAGTCGAAAAGCAGAGATTCGCCACCCACTACTATCACCTGACTTGGCGAAGATCTGTCGGCGTCTGGCCGCGATGACCCTGAACCTAAGATAACTGCCCTCAATTCAAACTACTTGGAGAACTGACTGGACAGGCTCCAGAATAAATTAGTTTATTCAAAATGTCTGATTAGATCTCGGCTAGAATAAATTGGTGGGCATCTCATGACGCAGAAGGCACACAAGGGAGAGATCGTTGTGGACGTGCCTGCAATCGACAAGAGGCTGTGATACAGAGCGGACTCTCGCGAAATGGCTCAGCCGCGGCGCCCTAACGTCTTGGCAGAAACCCATATAGAGTGTAGTAAAGGTGAGAGTCTCGGAGCTGTTGTGGTCTTATGGCAAAGAAGTTTTTGCTTAATCGCCTCGCAACTTTCGGGGCAGTCACGATTCTTTCGGGATTGCTGCTGTTGATCTTTCCATACTATCCACCTTACATCACGATCATCCTAGCATTAGTACTGGGGGCCATAGGCCTCGAGTTCCCGAACATCGGATTGATACTTGCGATCTTACTGGCCGTCTTTGGTGCCATGTATCAAGACGCTCTAGCTGGAATAACGGTTCTAGTCGTCTTCATAATCGCCTTGGCTTTGACCGTTAGTTGGTTGGATATGGCGTGCGTAATCGCAAGTTGGATCTTAGCCTTCCTGACACCAGTACCCTCACTTGCTATCGCCCCAACCCTCTTTGCAGGAGTTCATGGGAGCCGCGAGGATGCAGTGAAGGTCGGAGTAATCTCAGGCTTCTCGATTTTTCTCTTAAGCTGGACTAGGGGCATTATGCAGGCAGGCCTAATGTTCGTCCAATCACCGAGCAACTATGTTGCGAAAGCGATTCCAGACCCTTGGCGGTTTACAGAGTTCATACCCAGCGCCGATGTGTTCACGACAACTCAGATGACCAACTACTACACGCCTCTAGCCTCAAGCCTCGGCGACTTTCGCGTCTACATCCTAATCGCCACATGGGCCATCGCCGGTTATCTGACAGCGTTCCTCGCGTCAAGAATGAAGGGTAACAAGTACTTTGCATCAGCATTAGTCGGAGTCCTACCAGCAGTTATCGTTTCCGTGGTCTTTGCACTAACTCCCATATTGCAGATAGGGATTGCATTGATTGCTGCCGTCATCATTCCACCCGCTTACAAGTTCCTTGAACCAGCAATAGTGGAGAAATTGAGACAGCAAAGAAAACTCGCGGCCATAATGTTCACTGACATTGTCGGGTACACAGCGATAACACAGGAAAATGAAGCGCTCGCACTTAGAATCCTAGAAGCTCAGAAAGAAGTCCTCCGCCCAATCTTCAAAAAACATGGCGGGCTAGAGATCAAGACGATTGGAGACGCGCACCTCGTGGAATTCACTAATGCCCTCGACGCCGTTAACTGCAGCGTTGAGATTCAAAGAGCACTGCAACAGCAGAAGCTGGCCGGGCGCGAGACGAAGCTGCATATAGGTATCCATGTTGGAGACGTCATACACCGCGAGGGCGATGTCTTTGGAGACGCTGTCAATATCGCCGCTCGTATAGAACCGCTAGCTGAACCTGGGGGTATCTGCATTTCGCGCGAAGTCTACGACCAAGTCTGGAACAAGGTCGATTACAAAATCACCCCACTCGGACCACAGGCTCTCAAAAACGTGCAATATCCAACAGAAGTGTACCTCATATCTCCACAGAAAACCTGACAACCGTGCGCGAAGCCAGTGCTACCCAATCACACTGAAACGACGTTCAAATCCGCTTGCTCCCAACAGGATATGCAAACACCAAAACCACGGTTCAAATTCTAGTGCTCGCACCAGCTGACCCACACACACAAATTACGCCTTAGACGAACGGTCCGAATTTCGACGGCCGCACCTACGAATACACCCACAGAAAAAGACGGTTCAAGTTCCAGGTCGTATAACGAAAGCGGCCTGAGCTCGCTACGCTCGTTTCAAGCTTTTAACCAATGAAACCAAAATCAGGTTATGGTAAATCTCACTCCATATCTTCTATTCAGCGGGAACTGCGCCGAAGCGATGTCATTTTATCAGTCATGTTTTGGCGGAGAGCTTTCATTGATGAAGGTTGCAGATTCTCCTGCGAAATATCAAATGCCGAAGGAAATGCATGGGAGAATTATCCACGCTCGGCTTGAGAGCGAAACTATTGATATTTCAGCTTCAGACTGGCTGCGTTCAGATAGAATTCCAAAACAGGGCAATACGGTCTGCCTGTACGTAAGTGGCGGGAGTTACCAGCAGCTAAAGACACACTTCGATAAACTGTCCGTAGGTGCGAGCGTGGTGGATGCTTTGAATGAACAATTTTTCGGCACGTACGGGGCACTCACAGACAAATACGGCGTACGTTGGATGTTCCAAGGGGACAGCAAGCACAGTTAACGAAGCTCCAACTGTGATTGAACTCAAGAGCCGAAAATTGCGTAAACTCTGAGACAGTATCCGAAAAGGACCATCGTTAGTATTCGTCGTTTTTCTGTATGCGTGTGCCACCAATATATGATCACTTGCGAGAGTTTGTCTATTCTATTTCTTTCGTTGTGGAATATCGTTCACTATGATGCCCACAATGAAGAAGACCACCCCGATGAATACTAGCACGAAGACTTGCTGGTAGGCTGAGATCTCCGTGGTCGGGACGACCAAGTTCTGATTTAACTGGAAAAGCGCGAGCAACCAGACGAAGTTTCCCAGAAGGTGAATGCTTAGGCAGAAGATCCTTTTGAGACCCAGTACGAAGGATCCATCCAGCAAGATCAATAGGCCCAAAAAGGCCGGCACGGCGACAGATCGGTCGTAAACTGGAATGTCTGCTTTGGTTAGCATCTTCTGAACGAAGAACAGGTTGTTGAAATCAAGCCCGGCGTACACTAGCAGAACCAAGCCGACAATGGACGCGACGATTCCAACTACTGTTCGAACGCCCGCCATCTCTCGCACTTCCTAGTGCCATGAAAGACGCCGTCAGTATAAGTCCTGTATTCGCGTAAACGTGCATGAAACAGCAGGTCTTGACTATTGTCCACCCAATGACCTCGCTTCTTTTGTAACTCTCCTTGGTTCTGACTTTTTCACTTAGACCATGGATTGGAGGTCTCGTGTGTGTAGCACTGTTGCAGGCAACAGGACTTGAGCCACGATGCAGTCAAGTAGGTGTAGCTCGCTGGCATGGACTCTAAATGCATGATGGTAGCGCGGTGTGAATGTAGGCTCACGTGGCTCTTCAACGCTGTCTCTTCGCGTCATCGAAATCGTAGCACTGTTTGGGGGGATCGTATCTGCAGTCATTATCGCGATGCCCTTGAATACCTTCTTCGATTTTGTGAGAACAGAAACGATTTTCATAGCGCCAATCATCGAGGAGCCGGCGCTGATCATCTATTTTATGAAACGATGGCTCACTCGCTTCTTTTCTTCGGAAGGGGAGCATTGCGGTATCCAGAGTTTCTCTCTGATTCCTGTTCGAAGTTTATTGAGAAGACAGTCTTCCGCAAAACGTCTTCGATTGTGTTCGGATTAGCGAGCATCGCCCCCGCAAGCCTGACCTTGTCATCAATGACTATTACAGGGATTATGTTCCTGTAGCGTTCGAAGAGCTCTGAATTTGTGGTTATGTCTTTGACCGAGATCTCGAACAGTCGCTCGTTCCTGAGCTTTTGCAGTTCTGCGACCACCCGCTCGCAAAGATGACAGCCCTCCTTTGAATATACCACAACTTTGTTCAATCCAGTTTGCTCCTTTGCCTCCAGGCTTACCCAGGTGAGTACCTTGGACTTAAGACAGCGACATCCATTTCCTGCGTCCTCAGACAGCACAAACGGAGTTCGCATTTGCTTGCTTACACCAGTAAATCCACCACAACCACTATGGCAAAGAGATATTTGCCCGCAGTACGTGCTCGCATGGTTTGGTTAGCTTCTGTAAGATATGCCGGACGTCTGCGAAACCATGACAACGAGCACTAATCATTTGTCATTCGACAAAAAGAATAACATAGTTGCAGTTTTTCTTGCTGAATTCATTAGAATCCGCGGCGTAGTCGGCTGGTTTGCCATTTCTTCCGTAGGTTTCATTCTCGGTATGTCTCCATTGCCATTATCAGCATATCTGGTCCCCTTGTTCGTCTTTCTTGTATCTACGTTCTGTATTATTTCATTCACGTTTGCAATAAATAATCGCTATGACATTGACTCGGATCGAAGAAATCACAAGAAAATCC
>PMBQ01000406.1 GCA_003152955.1 Candidatus Bathyarchaeota archaeon | reverse complement strand
TGAACGACGTCGTCCAAAGCAGGAGACACAACAAAAAAGTTCACAAAAGCCAGAAGCCGTGCCAAAGTCTATCATCAATACTGACTCCGAATTTGTCAGTTGAAACTGGCGGCAGCAGCCCGCCACGTATTAAGCATTGCCTTATGGCTGCCCCCAATTTGTTTCGAAATTATCCTGCTCACTGCTTCGACGTTGTCGAGCGGGAGAACTCTGACCTTACCCTACATGTCTCGCTCGCCGAAGAAGATCTGGTTCGCATATGAGAAGTTGTATGGTGAAGGCTGATCCCTCTCCAATCATGCTCTCAACTAATATTGTTCCGCCACGAGCATCCACGAGGCGTTTGCAGATCACCAAACCCAATTCCATGCATTTCGCTTTCGTGGTTTGGAGAGGCTTCCAGAGGTTCGCCATGACTTTTTCCGGCATCCCTGACCGGTATCCGAGAACCCAACCTCAACAGCGGCCATCAGTTTTTGTTCACGATCGTGCAGAAATACGAAACACTATTTGGGGCTGTGTGGGGTTTTCGGGCTCTTTCTCGAGCCTACCTCTCGCAGTCGCAACGTAGTCGACCAGCTCGTAGGAGTGTATGTCGACAAATTCCCATCCCAGTTTCGCGTACAACCTCTTCGCAATGACCTTTCCAATTGTACTGCCTCCTTTGCCGAAGGTTTCGTTGAGTAGCTTGAAGAAATCATCCAGACGGCCTGGAATTTCATTTGGAGCAACGAGACAATTCCTTTCCAAGTAGTCATAGACGGCTTCACGGGTTCTCCTTCCAAGCAGATCCGTTAACGCTTCATCCATCGATTCAAGTAGCAAAGCGTCAATCGGTTCGTTCTGAGATCGCTTTCTTTCCATTCCTAGTCCCCGACTGTGGCCAGGGTGGTCAGAGACAAGGCAGTGAGTAACCTGGCCTTCGGGGAGTTCCATGGATCATTCAATTTCTTACGACAGAGATCGAAGTGAACAGTTGATATAAGCGGATAAAGCCGGTTTCGCCCAGCGAGATCGAAATGTCTAGCCTGAGGATGGAAGTTTGCATCCATGCAAAATCGAGCCCCCGGAAAAACTCCAATTCTCCTCATCGACAGATCTGTTCACACCAGCTAGTTCGACTCAATTGTTGTGACGCATATGGAAGACCATACGAGTAACAAGATAAACGTCCATTCGGAACGACTTGAAAAAGTGAGGAAACACGCCGAAGAAAACAATCTGGAAGGCATCATCTTGGTACCAGGTCCGAACTTGCGTTACGTCACCGGGGTCAATTCGATGCTCTTGGAGAGGCCTTTTCTCCTGTTTCTCTCTAAGGACGGTGGCACACACCTTGTGGCACCAACTCTAGAATCTGGACCCTATTTCAGAGCTCCAATCAAGATCAATGTGCATAGTTGGGATGACTCGGAAGGTCCATCCCGCGCTTTCAAGGAACTAGTTGCTCAACTACATCTCAAGGGTAAATGGGGAGTGGAGGGAAGGGTTCCCTTCAGATTCATTCACCAAATCCAAGATTATGCCCACGNNCAGAGCATCAGAGAAGTCAAGGAGCCTATAGAGGTCAGGGCGCTTCAGCGAGCCGCATCGATACTTTCTAAATCGTTTCTCAGAATTCCCGACATGCTCAAGAATGGAATCACGGAATTGGAACTAGCAAGGAAGATCAGCCAAACCATCTATGCCAACGGCGCCGATTACGTGGGTGATGTTCTAGTCCAGTCAGGCGAGTTTGCCGCTGATCCGCACCATCTTCCTTCAACACGCAAACTGAGGCGAAACGAGAGCATTGTGATTGACACGGGATGCACATATACCGGCTATTACTCGGACATCACTCGAACATTCATGATGGGCAAGGATAGAGCGTTTGAGAACCTCTACGAGATTGTGCTCGCTTCCCAAGAAGCAGCAATCAAACTCTCAAAGAGTGGCGCAACGGTCGGTTCCATTGACAGCGCAGCCAGAAGCTACCTGAAGACACGCGGCCTGGACCAGTACTTCATCCATAGAACTGGTCACGGGCTGGGACTCGAAGTTCATGAAGCCCCGTACATAGTTCCTGAAGGAAGGGAATTGGTCCAGCCATCGATGGTCTTCACAATTGAACCTGGAGCATACATCCCAAGCAAGATGGGCGTCAGAATCGAAGATGAGGTTCTCTCAACCGACAGAGCCGGCAAGATAATGACAAGAGCACTCCCGAAAGAGTTTGAATGGTGGAAGTAATCCGCAATCAAGGCCTGATGCAGATGCGACTATGATCGAATTCAATGCACTACGAGGGCTCAACTCAGGCAAGCATTTTGCCGCAGGCTAGCACTGCCAGGGCGTATGGATTGTACGCGAGCATTTTCTTAATCGGCTGGTGAGGATCTAGCAGTGGATGCTGTCGAACAAGCTGACCGGAGTGGTTACCGACCGCGACATAGAATACGCTGCGTGACGGCTCCGCGTTGATGCCGGCCAGCTACAGAGCCTGTGCGCAATCGCATCGATCGTCCTGCCAGGCGACAACTCTGAAATGAAAAACATATGCCTCTCTTCCTTTCCTTCACAAGAGCAACCAGGCTTCGTGCGATCGGCGTGAGTAGTTCCATGCAGTGACATTGGTGAACGTGGGCATCATCGGCGTACCTCTCTTGCCAATGACGTTGAGAAGTCTGTGAAGCACATTGACGGCGCCTTCTTTCACACTCCCGAGTCTTTCAAGGGAAGTATGCATCATTACTGAATTGCCTTTACTGAGGCTTAGTCGCTGGAAACCCGCAGCGACTTCTGAGAATACCTTGACGTCGGGTGAGTCTTTGAACCACTAAGAGGTCGACTGAGCCGTCTAGTTCTGTCCCGCATAAAAGGCCGTAAGAAGAGAGGAGGCGCCTATTTGTCGATGGGTATGTTCAATTCGAAAACCCATTCGCCCACTTTATGCTACCTGTCTTGTCGAATCTTTAATGCCGCACAATGGAGCGCGTATTGTTGCGTGTGCGCTTTGGATAACTCCGGGTGGGCGACCCTGCTCGCTACTCAAATCGGCTTCGGAGGTACGCTCGGATTTCTGCTGGGCTACGGTCTAAGAAAGGTCGCCGCGATACTCTTGAAAATCGCAGCGCTCATAGCGGGATTGTTTATGCTTGGTCTGACATGGTTAGCATCGATCGGGGTGATCACGATCAACTTTAACGCCTTCACGTCGGCAATGGAAAACAACATGGGCGGGGCAATTTCCGCACTTGTCGGTTCACTGGCATTGGCCGCTCAGATTGTTCCAATGGGTGGAAGTTTCGGACTAGGTTTCTATCTGGGCGCTAAGAAAGGCTAATTTCAAAGTGCGCCTCCAGCAAGAGGTGACAGATCATTATCGTGTTTTGGAGACTTGAGATTTGAATAAGCTGCTCGCTGCTATTTTCTTGTTTCTCATCGTCGGCACACTGTACGGTGGCTATGTCCTTCTCAAACCGTCCTCGTCCAACTCGGTTCAACTTCAGCTGGGAGGGGTGACATTGAGCGTGGAAATTGCCAAATCAACTGCTGATCAACAGAAAGGGCTGTCGGATCGTGACTCAATGGATAGTGATCATGGAATGCTGTTTGTATTCGATAGCGAAGCAAACTGGGGTTTCTGGATGAAAGGCATGAGGTTCTCGTTGGACATTATTTGGTTTGATTCACAAAGACATGTGGCATACATAGAGCAGCGCCTTCCTCCTTGCACTCCCCAAGACTGTCCAATTTATACACCGCCCGTCAAAGCGATGTACGTTCTCGAGGTAAACGCAGGGTTTGCGCAAAATCACAATATTGGTCTGGGAGACACATTCCAGTTGGATAGTTGAAGGGTTAGAAATACCGACCAACGGGTTTTATCGTTAGATAGATTCCAACGAGGATAAGCATTGCACCCCCTCCAACGTTTGGGTCAGGAACTTCCTTCAGAACCACCCACCCCAGTACCAGTGCAAGTATCGGAGTGATGAAAGTGATCAAAGACACGTTCGTCGCGGTAGTTTTTGCAAGAAGCCAGTACATGCCAACAAACGCCAGAGCAGAGCCTACGATGCCGAGGTACAATACTGCGAGTACTGAGACGAGCGTAAAGTTGAATACAGCACTCTCTTGCGTGACAAGTCCGATTGACATCAACGCAATGGTCCCGATAAGTGATTGAACGAGAACGTTCGCAGCGGGGTCAATCCTCTCTGCGTGTTGCTTACCCACAACACTCGCCAACGCACCTGAAACTGCACTCCCAACTACCGCCAGACCACCGTACATGGGAGTGTTCCCGATCAATCCCTGGGTGACTACCATGTCCCTCCAGAAAATCAGAACCAATCCTACAAACGAAGCGCCCATACCAATCACCTTCAATCTTGTGAGCTTCTCATCTACTAAGAAGTGTGCAAAGAGTACAACAAAGAACGGCATCGTGGCGAAGAGTACAGCTGCGAGGCCCGATGAAACATATTGTTCAGCCCAGAAGACCAAGCCGTAGGGGAGACCAATTTGAAAAATCCCTAGAAACACCATAATCATCCACGACGAGCGATCTCTAGGCACATGCGCACGTAGCAATTTCGTGACAATCAAGAGGCATAGAGTTGCCGTCGCAAAGCGAATCCCTGCAAAAAAGAATGGTGGAAAATACCCAAGCCCAATCTTTATGGCTAGCCAAGTTGACCCCCAAATGAAACATAACGCTGCAAAAACTGCACTCGGCGCTCGGAGTCGCAACACTCTAGCACCTTACCGCACAAACACTGCTAGGCTTCAGATCGCCACTAAGGCTTTTCCTATGGTCATGACGGCTGCTTAGAAGTAGCCAATGATCTGAATTGGAAGGCAGCTATGAAGAAAAACTTTGAAAGTCAAGTCTTCGTCTGTTTGATCTGTTAGATTGGATTGTAAGAAACCGTCTGTCGAAGTAGCTAGATGCGGTATCGGGAAGATTAGGGTGATGGTTAGGGGCCTAGCCGCATCAACTGTCGGGCAATATTCACCTAATGTCGACCACAACTACTGAAACTCTTTTCCCGCATCCCCGCCTCCCGATTTTCTGGCAGAAGATGAAGTTCTCAAGGACCTGCCCCACATTTGTTATAACCGACGTGTCGAAAGCATCATACTTGCTGTCGAACTTCGCCTTACATTCCAAACATCTAAGTTTAACATGCGTGGTTTTCTGACTCATTACTGATACTTCACAATTGAAATCGACACTGCCCGCAACTGTAATTGAAACCTTTCGGTTCTGCTCCTAACAACCCTCAAAAAAGCTGGGGTACGACAAGCGCGTGACCTTCCGATTCATCTCAGATTAACAACCGAGCAAGCAAAACCATATGATTCGCACAGGCACATAAGCCTAAACCAACCGGAAAATCACTGAGGCGAGGTCACGTGAAGCAAAAGGAATCTGTGAAGGCGTCGCTCGAACATCTCGTTTTCTATCCCTCGACAACCGCAGGTAATTATCCAACCATTGTGACTCTTCATGGGCGCGGAACTGACGAATACGACCTATTGCCCCTAGTCGAATCTCTCGGATTGAATAATGTACTCCTCGTTTCGCCTCGTGCGCCGTTGCAATTCAATCCGGGAGGCAACATGGGCGGTTTCGCTTGGTATGAGGTAGGTGAAGAAGGCGTACCGCACACCCACACGTTCCAATCAAGCGTTGACGTTCTCCGCCGCTTCCTCTGGGAGATTAAGGAGGCATACCCGGTGAATCCCGAACGCCTCGTTCTCCTAGGTTTCAGTCAGGGGACCGTGATGGCTTATGCTGCTGGACTCCTAGACCCCCAGTCGTTCCGAGGAATCACCGCTCTCAGCGGTTACGTTCCCAACAAATCCGGCCTTCCATTCAAAGTTCAACATTTGACTCAGCTGCCCATTTTCATATCCCACGGCGAGTTTGACGAAGTCATCCCTATCAGGTTTGGTCGTGAATCCGCAGATTTTCTGAAGGCTGCCGGTGCCGATGTCGATTATCACGAGTACCCCATGGGACATGAAGTGCGCGAGGAAACCCTGCGAGACCTTGGGGCGTGGATGGGAAAACTGTTAATCTAAATGCGAAACGCTGCGAAACCGGTCGAATCCTTAAAGGTCGGTACTTTAGGGGAGAATTAGGCACAAGTGTAAGAGTTGGTGCAACCCGTGCCAGATAAGAAGACTCCGAAACCGCGCGAGATTGCACTAACCGCCGTAATGACTGCGGTAACTGCTGTTGTTACGATGATCACGGGATCCTTTATCCCGTTCCCGGCGACCGGCGGATATCTAAACCTCGGTGATTCAATGGTCATGCTGTCAGGGCTCCTCTTCGGAGCGAGTCTCGGCGGGTTCGCCGGCGGAGTAGGATCAGCGCTTTCCGACATATTGCTTGGCTACGGCTACTTCGCTCCCTTGACTCTATTGATCAAAGGCACTGAGGGATTTCTCGCCGGTTTCATTGGCAACAGTACAAGATTTCCTCGCAAACTCGCGGGAGTGGTTTCTGGGGCCATTACGATGCTGGCCGGCTATTTCCTCGTCGAAACTCCTCTGAAAGGCATGGGAGCAGCACTCGGAGAGCTTGTGGCCATAAACTCAATTCAAGTGACTATCGGAGCGATAGTGGCCCTGATGCTGGCACAATCGATTCTAAGGGCCTATCCAGAAGTTGAGTTCTTCAAGCCGAAACGACAGAATCTAAGAACCGGGATCATTGTTGTTGTGGTGGCCGCGATTATTCTAGCCGCGATCGTCGGCACCTATCTAGTGACAGGAATTTCCCCGTAGAGCGATCCAGGACAGCCTAATCCACTTCGACTTCTGGCTATGGTCAGGCTTGCGGGTTTGAGGACGCTTCCCGCAGATAAAGTCCCACTAAGAGAGCTGCAGGAAGAGGACGACAGTGAAATGGAATAGAAGCACGTTCGAAAGTGCAGCGTAGAAGCTAGAACGATGTATGCCCTCAACGACAGGTAGCATTGGGACATCTGCACTAGTGTAGTCCTTCGACTTGGCAATTGCTACTCCCCAAAAGTGACCTGGCGTCCAAAGGAACATCACAGCAACAAGCTATCCTTCCACAGTTACCGCTTCCGTCAGACTAACCTGCCAAGGCTGAGAAGCAACCGGCTGCTCCTACGATTACAATGTTCCAGAAGGAGGGTCGCGTCAAATGAGCAGGCTGTTGTCGTGTGCTTCGCGTTGACTGCGATTGCGGTTTTGAGAGTGGTACTGAGGGCCTTGTTGACACGATAAATCAGTTAGCCGCTGTTTGGAGCCCCTCAGCGGCGGGTTCCTGGAGGCGCATGAGATCACGAAGAGTCTCAACGGATACCGCTAGTTGTCCGATTCTCAACTCTTCTCCGCGAGCTACATATTCTTCCACCAGTTTCTTCGACAGTTCATATGGACCGGCCAGGTATTGCGAGCGTATCCCTTGTCTGTTCTCTCTCCAGACAATGATTGTATCCCGATCTATTCGGAACATGTCATACACTGTACCTGCGAGTTGTCGTTCATACTCTCCGGAACCTGATTGCGTGAACTCGTTGATGCGCACTTGCAGGATTTGAGGATCGGAGGTCGAGACTGGTTTGGCTGCCTCGCCGGGTGCGACGCTCGTTGCTGGCGACACAGTTTGCACAGTCGAAGGCACAGACCCTACAGGTTGGATTGGGAGCGTGACTTGCATAGGTGACTTGACCATGAAATAGAGTGAGATGAACACAGCAACCGAACCCCCGACGAGCAGATTCACGCCGAGAAATTGGGAAGTCAATTGACGAGTTCCAGGGAACCCCGTGGCCATCAGGGTGAAACCGAAATTTAGCAGGGCGAGGCCGCAAGCAATTCCAATAATCTCATAGAGCCTGCGCTGGACCAATGGCTTTCGCGTCTTGCGAGAAAGGACCGGAGGCTAATAAAATACGATTTCGGTTCGTTATCAGAGTACGTTTCGCGATTTGGCCATCCATTAGAGCTCCGATCCATGATGATTTCATTCAACGCATCCAAACATTGATTCTCATCTCAGGCGGCGTTCTTATCGAATGGGCCATATGGCAGCTGAAACAAGGGAGACGCAGAGCTTCCAAAGCAGGACTAATTGGAACAACGGTCCTCGGCAGCCTATTTCCAATCCTCCAGTTCGAATACAAGTAGCTCCGACTGCTCGAACAGAATCCTCACACCCGTAAGCTGTTTCTTCGGAGCCAGCTTTTTTCTGCTAACAGGAATTCACGGCGCACACGTTATCGTAGGCGTAATTGCATATGCTCTCGTGGACGTACGTGCATTCATAGGCCAATACTCCGCGAAGAATCATGGCTTTGTTGGAGCAACATCAACATATTGGCACTTCGTACACATCGTCTGGCTATTGCTCTTCGCTCTGTTGTGGCAAGGGAATCGAATTCTAGGTTGAAACTGGGAGACTTTGGCACATTCGTCATTTTCGCCGCCATTTACGTAGCTGGAACACTTGGCCTTCCAACGATTTCCCTTCCTGCGTACCAAGTGAAGATATTGGAAATGGCCAGCCCATTCGTCGCCCTATTCGGAATGCCAGCCCTACTTGGCCTAACGCTGGGTCAGTTCATCGCGAACCTGAGCCTTCAAGCGAGACCCATTTCGATGTTATCGCCAATATTCTCATTTGTCGGGTTACTGGCAATTTACTATATGCGAAAGCGTAGCACCTTGGCAGGCTCCCTTGCATACATTGTCATTACAGGTCTTTGGTTGTCGTTGACCCTGCCGATCGCAAAACTAGGAGTGTCTAGCTCCCTCGCAACTCTATCGGCATTCGCTGGTCAGTTCGTCGCGTTAATGGTGGGATACGTAGTGTATCTCTTGATGACAAAGACTATGACAACTGCGAGCGACCAGCAGAAGCAGGTTTCTGCGACTACCCAAATCAACGCCGACAAGAGCTTGGCCCAGTCGGCTCGAGGCGTAAGACGACCACCTCAAGCTTGTGCGGAAACTACTTCGTGTTCCTCTCTTTCGACTGACATCCGCCAATATGCCAGGCGTCATGTTTTGCCCACGCGAACGTAATCACTTCACACAACGAACCGCGACAACTTTCACCCCGATTTGACTGCGGAACCACTTCCCGAAGTAGCTTTTTACATAAGGGAACAGCAAGCTTGCGAACTATACTGCAAGATCGGAGGTAGCCAAGACGGCCAAGATACGCGTTGCCATCGTAGGCGTGGGGAACTGTGCGTCCTCACTAGTCCAAGGAGTGGAGTTCTACAAGAATGCGAAAGAAGACGAATTCATACCAGGCCTAATGCACGCGAACCTAGGCGGCTACCACATCCGCGACGTGACTTTCTCCGCCGCGTTCGAAATCGACAAGAATAAGGTAGGCAAGGATCTCTCCGACGCGATCTTCAGCAAACCAAACAACACCATAAAGATCAGCAACGTGCCCAAGCTCGGAGTCGAAGTTCAAAGAGGCATGACACATGACGGCCTGGGAAAATACTTGAGCAAGGTCATCGAGAAGCACCCCTCACACACCGTCGACGTAGCGCACGTGCTCAAGGAGACAAAGACAGATATCATTCTGAACTACCTTCCCGTAGGAAGCGAATCTGCGACCAAATGGTACATAGAGCAAGCCCTGACCGCAGGATGCGCGGTCGTAAACTGTATCCCGGTCTTCATCGCTCGGGAAAAGCGATGGCAAGAGATTTTCGAAAAGCGCGGTCTGCCGATCATTGGGGACGATATCAAATCGCAGGTAGGTGCTACCATAGTCCATAGAGTACTCACACAGCTTTTCAGAGAAAGAGGGGTAAGGCTCGACCGCACCATGCAACTAAATGTAGGCGGAAATACAGACTTTCTGAACATGCTTGAACGAGAGAGGTTGGAGAGCAAGAAAATTTCGAAGACGGGCGCTGTGACATCCGTTCTCGACTACAAGATGGACCCCGACAACGTCCACATTGGGCCAAGCGACTACGTCCCGTGGCTATTGGATAGAAAGTGGGCGTACATACGCTTGGAGGGAACAACGTTCGGGAATATTCCATTGAATCTGGAGTGTAAGCTCGAAGTGTGGGATTCACCCAACAGCGCAGGCGTGGTTATCGATGCAATAAGATGCGCAAAACTGGCCCTAGATAGAGGCATAAGTGGCGCCTTGAAAGCACCCTCGGCATACTTCATGAAATCTCCCCCTGAACAGTACCCGGATGACGTAGCCAGACGAATGGTTGAAGAATTCATACACCAAAAGTGAGTACGGACAAGATCTTCGCTTGTTTGCTTCCGCGAATTCATGACCGCGCTTTCAATTTCAACTAGTGCGTGTGAAAAATCAGAAGCTAGACTTCGACTTGCGTCACACAGGTACATTGCCTGTTTTTGGCAGGCGTCGGGAATCAGTAGTGTAGGCCGCAGTTCTCGCAGTAGTACCTGTTGTAGTAGGGTATCTCGGTGAGATCATTGCCGCATTCAGAGCAGACGTAAAGGTAACTGCCACCCTCGATCACTGGGATCACCACTTCTATCTCAACTTCCTCGGCTGCAACTTCCGAGTATTGTTCCTCTTCGCTTTCTTCGGACAATCCAGAGCACGACGATGACACGTAGCGACCCTGCTAGGTCAAAAGCCTTTCTAGGATTAGCTTAGGACACATACATGGCGGCATTGAAAACGGCAATGCAATAGGGAGACTGATGATGTGCCGAGCGCAATACGTCAGACCCAGATTGGACGAAACGGCCTCTAGAAATCTTCTTTACAGAACCTTATGGCTTATAGCGGCTGGCTCTTGCCGGACGCGTCTTTCAGGGGGCGTGGTCTAGCATGGTCATGATACGCGGCTTGGGCCCGCGAGGTCGCCGGTTCAAATCCGGCCGCCCCCACCAAAACAGCACACCTAATCCGCTCTAGACTACAACTTTCAGTCGGCATCAAGTTCCTTTTCCGCTCATGGGAAGACTGCAAGTGAGAGAGCCTAACCGTTTGTCCTTCTGGTAAGGAGCATTTCATGATTCACATTAGGCAAGCGCTAGACGAGGACTATGGTTCAATCATCGAAATAGCAAGAACACTCCATCCTCAATTGTTCAATTGGGGCATGAAGAAAGAACGACAATTCTTAGTTCTGGTTCAAGGCCAACAGGATTCAGGGTGTCACGTCGCCTGGTCCCTGGTTCAGCCACATTCCATGTCTTTTGAAAATTCTAGTTGGAGCCTCGGGCGGGGTTTGAACCCGCGACCCGCCGCTTTCTTGGCTTGTGGTTACAAAGCGGCTGCTCCCCAGTACCCTTTGATTGAAGGGCATCTGCCAGGCTGAGCCACCGAGGCACACGCCGACTATGGATAGGCCTGCTAAAAATCCTCGCTTGCTCCCGGTTCTACTTCTTGCGACGCTCCGCAGCCTTAACCAGAGCTTCGATGGCGGGCAACTCTTGCCCAGCCAAGAGTGCGAGCATGGCTCCGCCCGCTGTGCTAACGTGTGAAAATCGCTGAGATATGCCAAGGATACTCGCGTAGCCCGCCAGGTGGCCTCCTCCTATTACAGTGAAAGCGCTGCTGTTCGCCATCGCCTCAAGAATTGTCTTTGTGCCGCTCTCGAATCCATCTCGCTCGAACACACCCATCGGCCCGCTTGCCACGAGGGTCTTCGATTCACGTACTATGCCAGCGAACTTCTCTACGGTTTCGCTGCCGATGTCGAGGGAGTTACCGGCTCTGGCCAGCTTGCTGATGGGGGTCTCAAGTCGTCCACCGTCCTCGATGGTTCCCAAGTCGGTCGGCATGACTATCCGATCTCGGTGAACCGCTAAGATGTTCTTGGCCTTCTGAATTTGGTCGGGAGCTCTTGCCAGTTCCTCTTCCTCAGCCTCATTGAACCTATGACCCGTAGCTTTCAGGAATACCTTGCCCACATTCCCTCCTACGAGAACGTGATCCGCCTTTCCGGCGGCGAGTATGTTCTCGATCACAGGCACCTTGTCCTCTGTCTTTGCACCTCCGAGAAGATACGTGCTTGGTCGGTCAGGTCGCTCAAGCAATCTATTCAGCGCCGCAAGCTCTTTCTCCATCAGCCTCCCCGCTGCAGAAGGAAGCACGTATGGAAATCCGACCAGGGAAGCTTGCGAGCGATGTGCGGTGGCGAAAGCGTCGTTCACGTACAGTTTGAAGAGCGGCGCTAATCTGGAAACTAGGTTGGTCTTGGCGAGTTTTTCGCCTTTGCCCTCCAGGTTTTCTTCTGCGCATAATCGAACGTTATCCAAGACCAGGACTTCGCCTCGCTTGGTTTTCCTTATTGCTTCTCGTGCGGCGGGTCCCATGACATCGTCGATGAACCTTACGTGTTGAGTGCAGTTCTTTTGCAGGAACGCGGCATGCTGCTGAAGGGTAGTGAAATCCTCCTTCCCCGGGCGGCTTTGATGAGAGAGCACCACCACCCTCGATTGTTTCAGAGCATCGAGCGTGGGTCTTGCGGACACGATTCTTGTGTCATCAAGGATCTGTTTTGTTGTAGGATCCAAAGGAGCGTTGATATCCAGTCTCAGCAGAATGTGCTTGTCCCGGAGATCGAAATCGTCTAGGGTAAGGTAGTCAAATTCCATAGGCTCCGGATCCCGCCCTAGTTCCTTAGCATAGGTCGTAGCTGATTAAACACTTTGCAATGATGAATCATGCGGGATAGGGAACATTTTTACATGCAGCTTGGATTTTGTTGCCGAAGCCGGGGTGGCTCAGCTGGTAGAGCGCCAGCCAGGCTTAGGGACGAAACTCATAATCTGGAGAGCCGTGGGCCCAGAAGCCGCGGGTTCGAACCCCGCCCCCGGCACTAACGACCCCTGCTGCAGGACGCCAGTTGTCCAGTCTCCACAACCACATGGCTCGGGTCCTGTTTTGCGCAGGTATCCATTATGCGCACGTGCAGGTTACGTGCCGCAACTACCTTCAGATCATTTTCGCGCGCATAGACAATGTTTCAAAGTCGACAGCGAGCACGAAACAGACGCGAGAACTAATCGCCAGTCAGGGTTTTGAATTCTGCAGGTTCGTAAGGAAGGACGAAGTTGTGAAGATAACGCCTCGACCACAAACATGATCAGGTTTGCAGAGAATCCTCGACAGATCTGTGGCTACCCGGCCAGTTGAACTAATCGACATATGCTTAGGGCAATTGTGCAGCAGTTGATGCGGTTTTTGATTGCAGCCTTCCCAGAACCAATCTAATCACCCATCCAATCACTATGGCTCCCAAGAGCACTACAATCGGGTCTAGGTCTGGAAACAAAATGCTAAGCATGAAATACATGCCTACGGCCGCTATCAAGGACAGGACAAACAGAGACACTCGATTCATGAACTCACTCATCCACAAGCCTGTATTCGAATAGTGCTTGATTACTTTGTCCCAAGCAACTTGACCTCTCCATTATTCAATCCCACGTAGACGACATCAGCCATGTTAACGAACAGCCCAGTCTCCAATAGACCGGGTATAGACTTCAAGCGTCGTTCCAACCTTGTCGGGTTGGCTATCTTCCCGAAATCCGCGTCGAGCACGAAGTTGCCGTTATCCGTTATGACAGGACCAACCTTTCCCGCTCCCTCTCTCAACTTTGCTCTCCCTCCCATGACTGTAATCCGGGTTTGAACGTACTTGTGGGCGAACGGCGACACCTCCAATGGAACTGGTTGCTTGCCTCCCAAGTGTCTGGAGAGTTTCGACTCATCCACCACTATCGCTAATCTTCGGGCCGCTGAGTCAACGATCTTCTCTCGGAGCATCGCACCTCCGCCTCCCTTGATCAAGTTCAACGACGTCCGTTCAACTTGATCCGCACCGTCGATCGCATAGTCAATTGTGAAGGCTTCATTCATACTCAGAATCCTAAGACCGTGAGCAATGGCCAGATTCTCGATTTGGTGGGATGTTGGAACGATCGAAACTTCGAGCTTCCTCGCTTTTGTGATTCGCCCCAGCTCAGCGACCGCGTGCGCGGTAGTGGACCCGCTTCCTATTCCAACTATCCATCCATTCTTTATCGGTTCAAGTGCTCTGAGGACGGCCTTCCGTTTCGCCTCCTCAATCCAAGACAAGTTCATCCTTCCGACTCGATTTGTTCAAGGCGGTCCATTGCCTGAAGAATTTCAGCACGAATTTGCTCGATTCGCTTTTCCGCATCAGTTATCTGCAGCTGCTCCGACTCTGAACTTTTCTTCACCAACTGCTCCTGCCCCGTCTGACTCTTCTTTCCCACGTTTGTCTCGATGCCGGTCTTCTTCTCATCCTCATTCCCAGTCTTCTGAGAGCGATTCAGTGACCCGCCGGAACTGAGGGATTTGACCTGTGCGTCAATTTCAGCCAACCTAGACTTGAAGGTCCTGACCAATTGCTCGCGTTCAGACTCCAGATCGAATAGGTCAACGAGACGTTGGTTCTCTTCGATGGCCTTCTCCAAGCTGGTCAGATCCACCTTGTACTTCTCGAGCAGTCGATCCCTTTCAGCTTGGTTGATAAGGCCCTTCGAGTGCGATTCGTAGATCGTTGTGAGAGCGGTGCCAAGGATCTGCATCTCCAGCTTCAGAACATTCAATGTTTCTCTAGCCTGGTTCGCGGCCTCTTGAGAAGTTGCACGGGTAGTCTCAGCACTCACCCCTGGAATGGATGGGAGAGGAATAATCCGCTCAGAATCAGAGGCGGGTCGAGTCTCCTTCCTTTTCCAAAAAGCAATTAACGTTACCAAGTCGACCAAGAGGGGCCCCCCTGAATTGTGAACTTCTATCTCAAGTGACTGTATTAATGCTTCGCGCCATGTATCTCTCAATCATATGATTCTCACTCTCGATTCCCATGTTCACGAACTTGCTTTTCAGCACGCTATCTTCATTCGGTAGTGAAATGGATTAATAGAAAGTCATATCAAATTTCCAACTCTTTGAAGAAGCCTTTAACCGTCACATCCGCCGATCCAGAGTGAATTGCCCCACATGGACTTGAGAAGATTTGCATCTCGAAGGACCGTTTGAGACACCGGCCGCCCGCGACGTCGTCTGGGAACTCCTCAACCCAAATGAAATAGCACCATGCTTCCCAGACAAACCTCCGACTTGGAACCCTTCAACTATAACTACGGTCTTCACCACTTGACTTCGAGTTCCACTCTTAACATCGAAGAAACAACGACACCTCCACGGGCAGTGATTTTGTCAGCCGTCGCGTTGCGACAGCAGCCATAAGCAGCGTAGCAGTGATGAACTATAGAAGGCCCCACGCAACATAGAGATCGCATAACGCAAAAAAATCTGAACAGGGTTGCCTAAGACATCGCCACATCCGACCGCGACGCAGAACGAATCATTTCAGCATTGCATTGAAGTGGAGCCCCGGGCGGGGTTTGAACCCGCGACCTTCGCCTTACCAAGGCGACGCTTATGGCATCGCTATTGTTCTACCAAGCTGAGCCACCGGGGCGAACAGTTGCAGCGGTGGATGATATCTCTAATTAATCTTGGCATCTCATTGCGAACACTTGGATCCTTGCACCAACACGATTACTGAACGACAGGAGGAAATCAAATCAGTTTGGAACTTGGGGAAGGCCATGATTTCGCTGCGCTCCACATTTCCATCTGGATAGCTAGTTGGTTGTCAAGTGGGACCGAAGCAATTCGCATGACAAGTTGAAATTCATTGCTAGAGTTCGTGGGCATTTCTTCGATTAGTAAAAACGTCATCTGACAGGTCTAAGTTAACCAGCGAAACAAAACGGCGGTATCCAAAAGCTCATGAGTCGGATGACACGTATTTCAACAGACGAGAGAGCA
>PMBQ01000027.1 GCA_003152955.1 Candidatus Bathyarchaeota archaeon | reverse complement strand
TTACTGACCAGTAAATCGTTTGCCCTGCGTCCGCGCTGTAGATTCGCTCAACGAAACTATGACTCCAATAAGTACCTGTAGTAGAGGCTCCGCCAAGGTTCAAAGCGTACTTCAAAAACTGGCAACCTGAAGCAGTCAAATCATAAGTGAACATTGAAGCGTCAGTACGCCCAGCCGTGGTAAAGTCCGCTATGTCGTTTGAGCCGTTCGCTGCGACAGGATAGGGCACGTAAGTGCTTTGATGGACTGATTTAGATTCTGGACCGAGAAAAACGAATGTACCAGTAGGAAATACACCTTCAACACGTTCCTGAATGAACTGTACTCCGGAAACGTCCGTACCAAAAATCGGATTTACCATTGTCTATTCACCTCGTAGAAATTTCAAATGTTTCGCTCTTTCTGATGGGTTTGCGTTCGCAGGGCAAGCAACATGGCATTTGCCTTCACTGTTAATTTCCCCGCTACACAACGGGCATGTTTCCACTTTCTTTACAGTCGTCATTTTCTTATCCTTCTCTCCAAAAGCATGTGATTACAACTTCATTCCCACGATACGGTTCAGTCATGTTAGCCCCTCTCGGACTGCGAGGGGCAATCTTCATGAGTTCAATCCCACTCGCGGAAGTTCTATTAGACCTAATGATTCGGTCGGCTTCACGACTCATACTCCACCGTTGATCGTTCGCCCCGGAAGCAGTGGGCATGAAGGGTTGAATGTAGACTTCCTGCTCCACCCAAGTCGTAAGTCCCACAGGTAAACCTTCCTCATGGGTTATTCTTCGTCCTTTCTGAACTAGAATCGTAGGCTTATTCGTTTGAGTAGTGGCTCGTTCCTCAACGTAGAAATCAATGTTCGCCAAACTCAAATCCCCCGACAACCCCCAGTTTGCTGAGAGAACATCGCAGACTGACCGGGCAGGGTTAGGTTTACTCAACCTTGCAGCACCCCAAACGGCTTCTCCAATTCACTATCGGCACTGTTCAAACTTGCTATTGTCTCCAAATTATCAATCATCGAAAACGGGTCTTCCGTACTTCGGCGTCCGTACATTGCGTGATGGTAGACGCATAATGTTCGCAGGTTAGCCATGCTGTTGTTATGTGATTCTTTCCAGTCAATAACATGGTCCACTGCCAAACCTAGCCCGTGACCGTCAGTTCCCTTGCCATTCTTGCAGCCAACGGGGTAGAATACGCATTGGAAATGGTCCCGTTCAAGAACTGCCTGTCGTAGTGCTTGCCAGTCATGCCATGATAAGCCGTGAGTTAACGCAACCCTACGCTTAGTCATGGAAGGGTGAAAANNGCCATACCCATAATCAATGAATGTGTCTGAAATGTACTTGTCCCACTTCGCCACGACACCTAAGATTGAAACACGTTTTTCTCCGTCCGCTTCCGCTGTGGGTAATCCTGAGCCAATGTCGGATAGTACCATGTACTTGCAGAGTTGAACAATAACCTCGTCCCCTGAGCTTTGGCTGCCTATTTTCTGGTCGATTTGAGCGCTCATGCTTTGAATTTTCCGGCGAATCTCTTCAACATCATAATCCTGCAGGCGAAGTAGGTTGTATGCGTTCTTATCGCCAAGCACATCGTTGATTGTGCAGTATTCCGTGATTGTCGGAATGACACTGTAGGGTGTGATTTGAATCTCCCAACCGGACACTGTACTCTGCGCCGACCCTGATGTTAAGATGAGTCGAGCAGGGAAAATACCGCCAACATCAGTATCAGCCCCGGACACAGGGTAACTACAAGTTCCAGCAGACCCGGAAATTAAAGCGATTGAACCACTGACCATGTAGGTGGACCCTGACTCGGAACTGAACGCAATCACGCGCCCACCCCAGCCGGTTAAGTCTTTTACTGATTTGTCATGGTTCTGCACAGTAATCCGTACAACGTCTGCAGAGTCGTCTTTGTTGAGTGAAACGGTTGTTCGGGTTCTAGGAATTACAAGGGTTATGTCGTCAAACAATTTACTAAACTCTCCTTCAAATAATCAAGATCGTCATGCTCAAGAATCGCAGGGCTGCAACTCACTATGAACCCGTTCTGACTTGCTTCCCCAACAGGCCACGTTCCAGGGTAATTGTAGAAAGGTAGCTTAGGTAGGACGGGTAGTGTGGGGCGGGTTTCAATGTTGAACTCTCTCTGTAATCGGTCTGAGGCTTTCGCCATGTTAACCGTCCCGTCCCAGTTCACAACCCAGAACGTCCAAGGCACTTCACCTGCGGATGGTGTGAACGTGCTGAATCGGGGGTCGTCCTTCAATGAGTTGTACAATGTTTGGCCTATTTTCTTTCGGGCGTCAATGAACTTTTGAATCTTCTGGAATTGTGCTAGTCCGATGGCTGCTTGTAGGTCAGTCATCTTCGCATTGCGCCCAATATGATTATAGTACCATGATTCATGCATGGTGCTTTGTGTGCGTCCGTGGTTCACGTATTCCCAGCAGTATTTTGCGAATTGCTCATCATCAGTAACTACCATGCCTCCCTCTGAGGCTGTGATAAGTTTGTTCACGTAGAATGAAAGAGACGACGCTACCCCGAATGAGCCTATTTTCTTACCCTCATACTCAGAACCTAATGCGACACAAGTATCCTCCAATATGGGAATTTTGCTTTGTTGGGCTAGATCACAGTGTTCAGGGTATGATCCGTAGGCGTGAACGTGCATTGCGGCAAC
>PMBQ01000384.1 GCA_003152955.1 Candidatus Bathyarchaeota archaeon | reverse complement strand
CTGAGTAGAATGTCGAAGGAATGTCGTCTGAGTAGGTTTCTTTTTCGGTCAATGCAAATGATGCCTCCATGGAAAGCTCGATGAATTGATTATGCATCGGCCACGAATGGTTTGGTACAAACGTTCCCGAGAGAAACACCCCTGTCCCAGATCCTTCAATGATCCTCGGCCTGAACATCGAGGTGGATGCAAAATCTCGCCCCTGCACCTTGAATCTCATCGGTTGTTCGANNACAACTGAAGACTTGAACCAGAATGGCATATCAATGCTTTCATTCCCCATACGCCCAAAGGCAGAAAAAGTGTACCGATCTCTCGCCGCACCCGTGTCAGCATTTGTATTCCAGAGCATGAGCTCAGGATGGTAGGCGTGCAACAGGAGGTCAATACTCGTATTTTGAATGGATTCGTGCTCCGTTTTGGTGATGTCAATATGTGAATAGTCCTTGGCCTTGATATCCTGGTAAATGTCGTCAGGAACTGACAAGAGTTTTGAAATGTACACCCAATCGCCAATTGGATCTGTCACCACTGAAGAACCAATGATGGAGATACTCTCAAGTTCCTGGTCAAACGATCGTCGTTTGACGACAATACGTACCCGCCCCTGGTAAAGTTCACCGAGAAGTTTGTCGATCTCTGAATTCCGAAGTGGAAGCCCATTCTGCAGAATGGCACCACCATCCACCAAGCGGTTGACAAGGTCTCGGTTTAGATATGGATCGGTGACTACCCATGTCTCCTTCAAGTCATCGAATGCTCCCGACCCGTACTCCAAGTGCCTGTATATCACTCTCAAGGAATCAGTAGCCGTCTTCGCTGAGTCCAGATCTTCATGAAAGGACTGGGCAAGTATGAAAGACGGTGTCAGCACAGCGATGCCAACAATGATTGTGCGATTCATTGGTATACTCTCATTGTTAGTGAAGTCCAAGTCTGTATCGAAGTTGAATCATAGAACCCCCTGTTGTCTCCCACTCCTGTCGCAGCCGACCTATGGGAGCCGTAATATTGATGCTTTCAAGGCGCAATTCATGTGGCGCTACGTAGAGGATCTTCAGCCACGGGGAAACTGAAAACCTGTTATCAAAGAACTGAGTTCTCATCCCGAAAAGAGTCTCTTTGGATTTGGTCGCAAACGTGTAATCAAATCCGATGAGGGCCTGCACGTTCGAGAGCCCCCTCGCAGTTGACACGCCTACTGGCTTGTGATTCTCATTGTAAGACACTAAACGGATGTCGTATGAGCCAGCCCCGAGTTCCATCTTAAAGCGGTTGTTCATCGATGGATCGGTATTGAAGAAGTACGAAAGGGAGGCCATCCATTGGGTCCTTGAGAAGTAGCTGAATTCTGCTTCTGGTGGTCCGAATGAGACAAATGGGTCAGCATAGTTGCGACTGCCATGGGAGAAATAGAAAGTGACGTATGGAAGATACTCGTGAAACCGTTTCATGACCATTTCGACCGCGAAGCCTGGTGTTACGTTGAGTGGGGATGGTTTCAGCGACATGATCCAACTATTATTCAGGCTCTTCAAGTCCGCAATGATCTTCGCGCTGTTCACAGGAACTCGACCAAGGACTCTCAACTCCACAAAATTCTGTTCCTCCATTCTCACTTGGCTACCCGAGAGTCCAATGAGAGCTCTGCCGCCAACACTCAGGTAGGGAGACTGGATCGAGACGAGATTCAGGACATTGTCGCCGAATCCCAGTTCGAATCCAAAACCCGAAATGCCGAGCGCCTGCGGAGATGTGAAGATGGAGTGGGAAAAGCTCAAATGGGTAAAAGAGAGATCCACATAGTACGGAAGGGCACCCTCGTCGACGCTAAGACCTTTCGTGCTCACAGTTCCACGATCTATGCCAAATGGGCCACCTTCCTCCAACGGTGTCCTTTCATTTGAATTGTTTCCACCAACCGCCCCGCCCCCCTGTACGCCGGGAATTCGAATCTCCCCAAGGCTGCCATTCCCTCCCGCTGCTGCGAGAAGAGGGGTCGACGGCGAACTCGGGGCGGATTCTGAATCTCTGCGGGCCAGTCCAACTTGTTCCCTATGTCCCCGTCGGCTAATCTCTTTCGTAACCGGAGGCCGATACGAATGGCTCATGTTGATCTCTGCGTAATTAACAAAATCAGTATTGTCCGATGATGTTTTTCCTGATCCGTGCTTTGGTATTCGAGCATGAATGTCCTCACGCTGCCATCGTTCATAGTTCCTCAGTACATAGCCACGGAGGGTTTCAGATCCACCTCCCTTCGACGAATGGTAGGCGTACATCTGCGGAAACGTGGCGAGCAACGTAGTGTCAAAGGCATGGCGCACATGGATCATTGAGTACAGAGAATCGAAGGTGCTTACTTTGATGGGTGCGATCCCAAAGATCACGAGTGGATACACTTGGGATCCCCGAGAGTCGTCTTCCTGGAGGAAATAGACTAGCAACTGCCGGGAATCGTCCAGTTCGGCCCATCCTTTGATACCCGTTGCCTTGTCTAGCGCGTCGGCCAGGCAGGTGTCCCGTTGCACATCTCGATGATCGACCTCGATAAACCGCAGGGGTGAATAGCCGCGATCAAGTTCTAGTTTTCTTTGAATACGCTGGAATAACTGGTCACGATTCTGTCCGTCTGCAACAGAACCCGCCAGAGCTAGAAGAAATGCAATTAGTAGTACTTTCATCGTTGGCACTCCGTTCTTTTGTGCAACAAAGGTGTTTCATCTATCTTAGTCCGTCTCTCAGCGCATGCCCGAATTGAAATCCCACTGTGAAGCGCACTTTCTTCCTGAGGGGTCAATAGACGCAGGCACTGTACCTACGAGTTACCTTTTCACCAAACTGGCTTTCGATTTGGATTTGCAGGTTGACGGTACGAAAGCCACCAAGCTGAATTGAATCCAAGAAATCCTTCGATGGGTTAAGCTCAACTATGTACCAAGGTTTTGCGCTCTGGTTCAGACTGTACCGCGCAGCCTCATTTGAAGGCAGGAAACCGGGTGGGTCAGAGCTGATTCTCACGCGAGTTGGTGGCTTAGGCTGAATGTGAATCCATGAATTCCCTCGTTTTGCTAGAAGAACACACCTGAACTGGAGCGGTCCCCAATCTAGTCGTTGATGCAGATCAAACAAGCGGTCTCCTTCCTTGAAATCCTGCGGGAGATCCCATGGTGTGACAATCACCAATTGGGGCTTCCCGATTCTTATTCTCCATTCAGAGGGCTCCACCGACTTCGTTCGAGGATTAACGAACCGAAATCGTCTACCATGATAGAACCCTTGAATCAGAAAGGTCTTTTCTTCCTTTGCATTCTTCTCAGTAGTCAGGCTGTCAAGAGAGATGAAAGGGCCTTCGCCCTTTGTAGTATCCCCAGTTGCAGAGCAAACCTCATAGGAGTATAGTGAGGTGCCTTGATATTCACGTGTGGCAAAGTTGATATATGCAGATTCACCGTAGTAGTAGACGCTGTCAACCTCTAGTGGAGAGATCAAAGTCGGATACGAGACCTTGACCTCCCATTTGTTGAGATGATTTATCTTCCTGTCCTGTTCATCAAGTGCGGCAAATTCCATCCTGACTCGATATCTTCCTGTGTCGTCGAAGGCGTGTGTAACTTTGTACATCGATATGACACTCTCATTCTTCACTCCCGGTCGGGCCGATGATATTACCTTGGGCCGAACCAGGACTGATGCACTGGTTTGCTCACTTTCGACGCGAACTACGACCTGAGGATTGATAACGTTTGCGAATACCGCATAACTGTTCGTGGGAATGTCAATGGAGTCGCCAACGACCGCTTGAATGATTGCTCCCTGCAATTGTTGGAGGGCCGTCGCCCGAGCTACACACATGAGCACCAGACCAGCCATGAGTCGAATACGATGTGCGCTCATTGCTTTAGCCCCCCTTTAGATTAGTCCACGGAATGTGAACCGATCCGCCAATTTTGGTCACGAACCAAGCTGTGTCACTTCTGACAATCCATTTCTGGACATTCCCGACGAGTCTGCTTTCGAGGTTCGCTGTGATATGATCGATTAACTCGGGGGGGAAATACTTCGGAATGTCTCTGCAGGTCTCACAAAACACCCCTACACTATCCTTGTCTCTCATCAACTCCATGTAGAGAAGTCCTGCCCCTGTGTTAAGGTCCGTAAACACTGCTATGTGGCCAGTCGTATCAGAGACTATGGCCATCCCTCCAATGATGTTCTTACTCACCTTTGTGTATGTCTCCGATCTCCATTTGCTCGAGTCCCGCGCAATTATGTGGAACCTCAGGTCCTCCCATTCATTCGCAGACCACAATCCCGCGACAGAAACGACACCTGTGGTAGTTTCTCTTTTGACGCTCGAGCTGCGCGCAGCCTCAAGAGTATCTTGAACAGACACTACAAGCCGACTTGTATAGCTGCGTTCCACTCCGCGCGTGATTTCGTCGTAGGTGGTCTTGAGCCTGGCATTGGCTTCATCTCGGTCTACAATGAAGATGAGGAGCTCGAGGATCATGGCCACATAGAATAGGAAATAGATACCAATTTTCATGGTCCGTTCCTTCTCAACTGTTAGGATGCCTTTCGAGCTTATCCGCCCACCCTGCCTAAGAAGACCTTACGCTGGAGTCAAGCTTCTTGACTCTTGATTCAACTCCGTCAAGATGCTGGCGCATTTCGACTATCGATGACTTCAACTCCGTCACCTGGCTTTGAATGGCTTCCATTGGATTCCCGTCCTTCCCAAAAACAACGCCTAGCTCAGACCGCTCAGGCTTGAAGAAACGGAGCATCCCCAAAAACGTGATTATTGTAAACTCAAGAAAGAGGCTAATGAGAATGGCCCAAGCTTGGTCGGCCTTCAGGTATCCGATTCCGCGAAGTCCGACTACCACAATCAGCAAACCGGCTCCAAAGTAGGCAAACGCCTCGACGTTGTTCTCATAGTGGGGGACGATTTCGGAAATCATCCATGCAGAGAAAGGTCTCTTTTGCCGAAGGTCTTCGATGGGGCCATGATCCTTGTAGTGCTCGATCAGCTCCTTCTCCAGAGCTTCGACCGCATTGCTCTTTGGCTCGAGTTCGCTCTCTCTCTCAAGAAGAGCTTCGTACACATACCATAGGTGCAGCTTCTCGATACTCAACACCACCGAAGGGAAACCCCAAAAGAGCACCTTCCCAATCTGCAAGGAGAGGCGCCCTTGAACCGTCAAATCAATCCCTCGTTCGGTGGCAACCAATAACAGCGCAACAAGCAGGACGGCGGGTGGCACCCCACCCGGAAAGTTGCCTGCTATCGTGACATCAGGAGAGTACCTGCGCAAGAATATGTCTAGCTGCAGAAGCCCGACCTGAATGAGCCAACCGCCACCAAATAGGACGCCCAACAAAACAACTGCCCCCATAGCAGGTCGGGTTTTGCGCCCGAGGTACTTTTCATGCGCCTTTTGCTCCCTTGTACGATCATATTCGCCCATTGCGGATTCTCCGGGAAATGAAAGTCGACCAATGGTTGGTGTTTTTCTTGATTCTGACTAATTCGTCAAACTACACCGTTGCATGCCTTCGATTCCCATTTTGTCCAACATGCGCAAATCCCATCCGATAACGAATCCGATTGTTGTCCCCTCCGCTTGCTGTATCATTCACACCCATCAACAGGATCCATCCCCAGAGCCGCATCGGAAATGCTGAGAGCAATTCGCATGTCGGAAAGTGCTTGGTACCAGAACTCGCCCACACATGGCCAGTCCTTCGACATTTGAGCAAGTACATAACCAGTGCGAGTTGACTAGTACTTGGCGAGGATTCCCGACACATTTTCGCCAAGCATCTGGAGTGTTTGTTCCCTGTCGAGAGCTATTGCCGTTTGTCGAACATGGTCGGTGACATACTTGTGGAGTTCAGCGGCTGTTATTTCACCATTGTCGTCCAAGTCAGCTTCACCAGCGAGCCCACGTAGCACAAAGTAGGTGAATAGACCATGCTGTGCCTCGGTGAAACTGCAGCTAATCTGTTTGCCGGTAGACGATTAAGCACCTAGCTCGTCCCCTTTCGAGAACGACACCTACAGACAGATTAATGAAGAGTTGAGTGGGTGAAAGGAGCAGGAGAAAAGGTCGGAGTCGAGGAGGTGGCTCTGACTATACCACTAATATATAGTCACATTTCGCAGCAGTCGCGGAATCATCTTCTAGGATAAACAAGAAAAACATCCTTCGGTTGAATCTTATCTAGTAATTCCTTTGTTTTGTGATTCGGGGCCTCCGAGCTTCTGGAACCAATGAAAAAGCAGCCAAAGCCAACAATCTCTTGAAAATCGATTGTACTCATCATATCAGAGAGGACTTGGCCTGTCTTAGTACGCGCTTTATTGCGCATTCCTCGTAGGCTGCTGTGTGGAGACAACGAGGATTCAGCTGGTGATTATTGATGAGCAAGAGAGGGAAATGGGGAGATTATTCGCCGTGTGGTCTGGCGCGGAACCGCGCACGATCAAATATTCTCGACGTTGGAGCCGATGTCAAGAGAGATGGATCTATGCGGTAATACCATAGAATGTGTGTAATATGACACTCGGTTGATCTTCCGGCATATTGTGTTTTTCAACAACGTGACGTTTTGGGACTTA
>PMBQ01000438.1 GCA_003152955.1 Candidatus Bathyarchaeota archaeon | reverse complement strand
CCCTCCTGCCAAAGGAATTCCGATGTTCTAATGAACGGTCGTGTGGCCGTGATTTCAGCGCGCAGTACTGAATTCCAAACGTTGATCAGGAGCGGTAGGTCTCGCCAGCTGCGAATCCATCTGGAGTAGGCATCGTAAATTATCGTCTCGGAGGTCGGTCTGATTGCTAGTCGCTCTGATAATTCGCTCTCGCCCGCGTGGGTTACCCAGAATACTTCGGGTGTGAACCCTTTGAAGTGCTCTGCTTCTTTTTTGAGAAAACTTTCGGGGATCAATAGCGGAAAGTACGCGTTTGAATGATTTGTTTCCTTAAGCTTACGATCCAAGAACTCTCTAATCCGTTCCCAAATCGAAAACCCATAAGGGCGTAGAACCATGAAACCCTTCATGGAAGAATAGTCAGCTAGCTCAGCTTTCGTGACCACCTGAGTATACCATTCAGAGAGGTCTTGCGCCTTCTTTACCGTGATTCCGATTTCTTTACTCATTCTTGTACAGCTCCGAGAAAATCAAGCTCATCCCAATAGGTTGCGAAATTCGTCTAGGCGGGTGGAACTAGAACACCAGACAGGTTCATTCTCGTAGCCTCAACGAATTGAATCGAGAACACTTGACCGAGGGTATTTAGTATTTCTAGTAATGAAATTGAGCATACTTCCATTTCTCACGCCTAAGCGGTGACTTTCAGGAGTTGAACGAATTTCTTGAGGGCTTGAACTTCTGCAGGCGTGAACGGTTCCGGTGACTTGGAATAATGTGCTGTATCAGCACTTATGGGTGGCGGGGTCTCCTAGTGTGTCCTGCAGTTGTGTCTAATTCTGCAGCCTTCGTCTTCGAAGGGGATCCATAGGTCGGTAACGTTCTGGCAGTGAATCTCTTTCTGGCAATACTTACAGGTACCTGCCAACTCAACTCTTCCCCTTCTTTGGAACGTTCCAGTAAGGACTCTTGCATTTGGGCAGACTCGGGGTTCGTTCTTGGTGTCGCGGTGTGGATACCATTTGTGGCTGCAGCGTTCGCACTGGTAGCCTTCCAGCGTGACTTTCAGTATGGTCCGCGTACGTTTTAAGCTGTTCAGAGCCTTGGGCTAACAACTTTTATCATTGACACAGCAAGCGCCGCTCTGTGACGACCCCTTGTCCAGATTCCAAGAGTCCAGAACGGAAAGAGATTCACTCGGCAACGTGCAGGTTCCAAATGACGCTTACTACGGTCCGGAAACCGCGCGAGCCGTTGAAAACTTTCCCATCAGCGGCATAAGACCATTATCAGAATTCATCCGCGCGACTATCCTGGTGAAGAAAGCGGCGGCTGAGGCGAACCTGTCCCTCGGATTACTCGACAAGAAGATAGGAGAAGCGATCGTTTCCGCTGCGGATGAAATATTGCATGGCAAACTGACTGACCAGTTCGTAGTCGACGTCTTCCAAGCAGGTGCAGGCACTTCACACAACATGAACGCCAACGAGGTGCTGGCCAATCGTGCTATCGAGATCTTGGGCGGGACGAAGGGAGAATACAAAATCGTGAGCCCCCACGATCATGTGAATATGGGTCAATCAACCAACGACACCTATCCAACTTTCATTCGCGTGGCCTCCGCACTGCTCGCCGATCCTTTGAAGCAAGTTCTCCGAGATCTCAAACTGGCGCTCGAAACCAAAGCGAAGGAATTCGACCGTATAGTAAAGTCAGGACGCACGCACCTCCAAGATGCCTCCCCAATAAGGCTGGGACAGGAGTTCGCCGCTTTCGCGAGCATCATTGGCGACGATCTTCAAAGACTGGAGACAGCTGTGGAGAAGATTATGGAGTTGAACTTGGGGGGCACAGCCGTCGGTACGGGGTTGAATGCTGATCCCAGATACGTGCAGCTGGCTGTCGAAAACCTATCAAAATATACTGGCCTGAAATTCAGGCCCGCTCGCAATTACGCGGCATTGATGCAGTCGATGACCGACTTCGTAGATCTTTCCGGGACGCTCCGCGATCTTAGCGTCGACCTAACGAAGATAGCAAATGACCTTCGACTCATGAGCTCAGGACCTGTTACTGGAATCGGTGAGATTGCGCTACCCCCAGTTCAGCCGGGTTCGTCGATAATGCCGGGCAAAGTGAACCCCGTAATGGCCGAAATGCTGAACATGATTTGCTTTGAGGTTATGGGAAATGACCTAACCATATCGATGGCAGGACAAGCGGGCCAATTTGAACTGAACGTGATGATGCCTGTTATTGCCTACGATCTGACGCAATCGTTCATGATTCTCACGAACGGAGTGAGGAGCTTCACCCAAAGGCTCGTAATCGGGATACGTGCAAACGAAGAGCGCTGTGAAAGTCTACTGGAAAAGAGCGCGGCCATAGCCCTCGCTCTCAACCCGTTCATCGGCTACGACAAGGCGGCTGAAGTTGCCAAAGAGGCGTTAGCCACCGGAGTACCGTTACGCGAAATAGTGCTAAAGAAGAAGCTTCTTACTGAGAAACAGCTGAATGAGATTCTGGATCCTTACGCGATGACAACTCCGGGTGTTCACGGAAAGAAAAGTGTGAACGAAAAGGGGGTTTTAGGTTAGGGATTCCAGAAGTGACGTTACGTCTCTATGGTACACGTCTTGTTTGACTAGAGGGACTTCTTTGTAAGCTGGCATTCGGAT
>PMBQ01000311.1 GCA_003152955.1 Candidatus Bathyarchaeota archaeon | reverse complement strand
GGGATCGTCGCTCCACACGGTGCTCTGCTCAGGGTTTCCTTCGCGGAGAGAGACAACTCGTCCTTGGTGCAGATCGACGGCGGCCCATATCTCCAACTCTTTCACCTTCTGACCAGTCGAAGAAAATTCTGTAGAATAGTGCGTCCTGAGGTTCCTGATTTTTCAGGATGGAACTGTGTGCCGAAGATGTTTTTCTTAGCAATGAGACTTGGATACTCTAGACCGTACTCGGTGGTCGCGACGATACAATCGTCGTGGGTGTCTGGGTAGTATGAGTGCACGTAGTAGACCCATGATTCGTCTGGCACTCCCTCGACAAGTTCGCTGCGATTTCTTACCTTCAACACGTTCCATCCGATCTGAGGCACTTTCACTGTTGAAGGGAGGCGCCTTACTTGTCCTGAGATGAGTCCCAAGCCTTTGCCAGGTCCTTCATCGCTGCTCTCGAAAAAGAGTTGGAGTCCCAAGCAGACTCCCAGAATTGGCTTGCCTGTACTTGCCAAATCACGAATTTCATTCCGCGGCAGTTTGCTTGCAGCCTCGCTGAAGCTACCGACGCCGGGTAGGATGAGTGCGTCGGCGACCTTTGCTTTGCGAATGTCGGAAGTTATCTGAGGTTTGGCGCCTTCTCGTTTTAGTGCAGTTTGGACGCTGTACAGATTTCCCACGCCGTAGTTGAAGATTGAAACACGCATTGCTACATCACTCCTTTCGATGATGGGGTTTGGAGAGGCCGCCTTGTGTCGAAGGCAATCGCGTTTCCAAGGGCGATGGAGAAGGCTTTGAATGCCGCCTCGACCTTGTGATGATCATTCGCACCTTCCAGGACCTTGACGTGGAGAGTGGCTTCGAGTGTTGTCGAAAGCGATGGAAGGAAATGGTCTAGGTCTTCTCTTGGTGTGTCTTCAATCATTGTTCTTTCAATTTGAAGTCGTACTGATGCGAAGGGACGTCGGACAAGGTCAACTGCAGCGAGGGCAAGCGCATCGTCCATGGGAACAATCGAGTAGCCGAATCTCCGAATCCCACTCCGATCCCCCAACGCCTTGTTGAGGGCCGATCCGAGTGCCAACGCCACGTCTTCGACGATGTGGTGTTGCAGATCGCCTTCGGCTTTCACCTCAAGATCTATGAGGCTGTGAGTGGCCAAGGAATCGAGCATATGGTCCAGGAACCGGACTTGCGTTTGGTTAGCAGCTGAGCCTTTCCCGTCCAGTGAGACGGAGACTTGAACGTGGGTCTCCTTGGTCTTTCTATCTATCTCAGCGTTTCTCATTTTTCGCGGCCCTCAGAATGATTGGAACCTGACGAACTGTAGGAAGGATCAAATCGGCCCCTCGATCTCTGAAGAACTTCGACTGCTCTTCGTGACCTATGCCTGTGCCGTAGATACCTGCAAATAACACTCGTACTTTTAGTCGCTTTGCATCTTCTGCCATCCTCGCATCTTCGGCTGAGTCTCCTACATAGAGCAACATTTCGGAAGACAGATTTCGCTGGGTGTGAATCAGGCTGCGCCCACTTGGTTTTCGAAATTGGGTAAGTTGTGGAGCTAGCTTGGGATGGACATCGAGGTCGCCGATGAAAAACGATGCTTCACGGTTGAAGTACTTCATCATATCTCGGAGCACGTGTTTGGTTGCAAGGTAGGGACGGCCTGTAACTAGGGCAAGTCGCCGTCCTCCCAGTAGCTTGCTTAACGTCTCAAGATCTTTTCGTCGAATGAGTAATCGTTCGTTCTCGATGAAGCCTCTTCCCTTGTAGTGGTGAGCCTGAACGCCGTACATCCTCTGAAAGAGCTTGGGGCCGTGGTAAATCTCGTCGAACAGTGTGGACAAGAAACTGTTGGGTGGGCTGCCTGGGTAGCCGAGCTGCTCCTGTACCGTGGCGATAACGGAGGCTGAATCGCGGGACAGTTGAGCAGTGTGGAGGTAGCTGTTCACAGCTTCGCAACCAATGCTCAAGTCTGTTGTTGTAGAACAGAACTCGTCTACTACTGTCCTGATTTCTCTGGGGGAGATTCGGAGTGATTCCTTGCTTCCGTTCGGTAAACTTTCATGAGCCAGCCTGTGCGCCTCGCTCTTCGGGAGGGCCATAATTGAAAACAGGATTAATGCATACGTAGAATCCCAATCGTTGTTGAATCCACCAGTTCGACGAAGCTGCCGAATCAGGTTCGGCGTGAAGTTCTTCCTAGGTGAATTGATACCGATGTTCTCACGCAATATTCTCTCTGCAACTTCAGTTATGGTTGCGTCATAAGACCTACGAGCATCCACCAAGACACCGTCGCAATCGAAGACCACGGCATCAACTTTGCATAATTCTGGGAGACATGATGGTTTGATCCAGGCTCGCCCGTCTGAAGTCTTGACGCTGTCGTACTTCTCAGGCATTGATCAATACCACCTTAAGTGCCTCTAGAAAGTCCGAGTTCATCGCTCTGGTCCCGACAGTGACTCGAATGCAATTGGGCAGGTTCAGGATGCGTCCTACCTTCTTAGTCGCTATGCCTCGCTCAAGAAGCCCGTTGAATCCTCGGGTTGCATCTATCGGAAGACTCAGAAGGACAAAGTTCGTCTGAGAATCAAAGGCTTTAACGTCATCAATCTGTTTTAGCTGTTCGAGAAGCCATTTTCGCTCCTTCTTCAACGACGCGACACCATTCTCCACTAACTGAAATTCTTGAAGCATTCGAAGGGCGATTGATACAGCGAGACTGCTGAGCGGATAGGGGTATTGTATACGGTCGAGAAAGACCGATGCCCAGTCAGGATGAGCTATGATTAATCCTAGGCGGATGTCCGCTAGGCCGAATGCTTTCGAGAACGTGCGCAATACCACGAGGTTGCGCCGGTTCTCGACCTCCTTGACAAGACTATTTGCAGCGAAGTCAATGTATGCTTCGTCAAGAACGACTATACCAGGAAATTTCTCGCTCAGTCTGAGGATGTCATCACTTGCGAATTGATTTCCAGTAGGATTGTTCGGAGAACAGAGAAAGATCACCCCTTCGTCGCTGGCTTCCTTCAGAATTGTTTCAACGGGCAGCGAGAAATCATCGTTGAGTTTGATTTCAGTGCAGCGCGCGCCAGCTAGCGAGGCTCTCAACGCGTAGAATGAATATGTTGGCCCCACGATGATTGCTCGATCTCCTTCGCGTAAGAAGCCTTGAGAGAGTAAATCGATTCCCTGATCAGCTCCCTGCGTCGGGACGATCATGCCCTCCGACAAGGAGAGACGCTTTGCAACGGCCGTGCAGAGTTCCTCCACGATGCCCAGATGGTATCCGCGGACATCGACCTGCGCTACGGCTTCGCTAACTAACCGATGAACTTCTTCGGCTGGGATGTGCCAATTCTCATTAGCGTCCAACTTCGCTCGGATATTCTTCGCTTTCGAATTCGAGCCGAGATTGTAGCTTTCTCGTGAGTTGAGCGTCGAGAGTCTATCGTTAAGCCAATTGCTCAATGCGTTTCACTTCGTGAAACGGGATTCAACTGAGCGATAGTGATTGGGAAGACCTTCCGCAGTGGTCAGGACTTGCAAAGGTTGAAGAACGGACTCCAGACCTTCCGACGAGCCTTCGATTGTCCAAGTTGGTCTGACGAAATCCAATGACGACAATCCGGCGTGACTTTTCGCAAATCCTCCGGTTGGTAAGACGTGATCTGAGCCGACGCAATAGTCAGTTGCGGCCACTGGAGCAAATGGCCCAATAAGAATTAAGCCGGCATTTTGGATTTTTTCAGAGAGTGTCCGGGCGTTCTCTGTCAGCAACTCCAAATGCTCAGGGGCCACATGATTCACGAATTCGCATGCCTCATCCCAGTTGTCACACAAAGCTGAGAAGCCTCTCACGAAGGATGATTCTACGTATTTTCGTCGTTCAATTTGAGGGAGTATCTGTTCGATCTCCGAACGTACACTCTCCACCACATTTTCTGAACATGTCACTAATCCAGAGAGGCAGTCCGCTCCATGTTCAGCCTGAGCGACGAGATCCCATGCTGCGAGTCTTGGATCTGTGGTTTTGTCGGCGAGTACGATCAGTTCGGTGGGGCCAGCGAAGAAATCGATGGCCACGTCACCCGAGACGACCTTTTTGGCAAGTGCTACAAAGATGCCGCCTGGACCAACAACCTTCTCCACCCTGTGAATCGTATTCGTGCCGTAGGCTAGAGCTGCAATGGCTTGGACGCCGCCGCACCTGTAAACTTCATCCACCTTGCAGAGACTCGCTGCCGCGAGAACCGCATCGTTGACGGCTCCTGTTGAATCTGGCGGGGTGCATATCACGACGCGCGGTACACCTGCAAGTTTGGCCAGCCCCGCGGTCATCAGAATTGTACTTGGGTAGATTGCTCTTCCGCCCGGCACGTAGCAACCTACGGATGATAGAGGTTTGAGTGCAAGTCGCAAATGGAACCCATTGAACTCAGAGGAAAACGTACCTTTGGATAGTAGTTCTCCCTGCAAAACTTCGAGGCGCTGTAATGAAAAACGTAATGCTGAGAGCAGTGGTTGACCGACACGTTCCTGTGCTTTTGCGATTTCGCCTCGTGGGATTCGCAGTTGATCCTGACGAAGGTTAGCGCCGTCGAACCTACGCGTGTAATCGACGACCGCTCTATCGCCTCTTTTTCGAATGTCGCTGATGATTCTTCTTACAAGCGCCTCCTTTCTAGGAAGACCTTGGACTTGACTTCGAACGTTTGCAGCGACTTTCTTGAAATTGTCCTGAGTCACGCGCACTTTGGGAAGCAATGGCCTCATTGTTCTGTTCTTCCGTTCGCGATCTCTTCCAGTGCTAGCACCTGCTGAGGCTCATGCACGACGAGACCCTGAGCGAGTCTTCGGAGAGTTGGGAGTAACTGAGGAAGTTGGCTTTTCTCGACGACTGTGTTGATCGCGTACCACCCTTTCTTCGATAGGGGATTGATGGTCGGTGTTCTGAGTGCCGGAAGCTTGTCCAAGAGTTCTTGAAGGTTCTCCTCTTTGACATTGACGAATATGTGCAGCCGTTTCTGCGCTTCAACTACACCTTTGAGAAGTGTTAGTACATCGTAGATTTTCTCCCTCTTCCAGGGATCCGCCAGAGCCTGTTTATTCGCAATCAGTTGCGAAGTGGATACCAAAATTGTATCTATTTGTTTTAGTTCGTTCTGTTCCAGTGATGTGCCTGTTTCAGTTACTTCTATGATGAGGTCAGCGTCTTCTGGCGGTTTGGCTTCTGTTGCTCCGAAGGAGAGATAGATGGTGACATTGTGATTCTCTCCTTTTCTCCACCAAGGCGTCACAATTACCGGCTCCTGAGAGCCAAATCGCCTCAGATATTCCGGCATGTTCTTGACGTATTGAGAGGCTATGTTGAGATATTCGGTGGATATACGTACTGGTCGACCTTGGTTCCACAGTCCTTCAAAAAGCGAATTGACAGACCCGTAGGGCATGCTCTTCGGTATGGCCGCAACTATGCGTACGCGGCCGTATTCAAGATCTTGAAGTTTCTCAACTTCAGCCCCGGTTTCCTTGATCCAATCAGAGCCCGTTATTCCGATATCCTGCATACCCTCGGCGACATAGATCGGAATCTCTTGTGGACGAAGAATCTTCAACTCGATGTCAGGGTCGCTGATGACGGGGCGGTATGTTCTATCGTGCCCGGAGATTTTGTAGTGTGCTTTCTGAAAGAGTTCGAAAGTTGCTTTTTCAAGAGAACCTTTCGGTAGCGTCAGTTTCAGGCGTTTTGAGCTGGAGCTAGAAATGAACTAAACCAGCTCTGATGATCGTAGTCCCCTCGCATCTTAACCACTTATCTGTCCACCACATGGACTAACTTATTTAAACATTCAACGCGGTAGAAACTGTAACTCGAATAATTCATCGATGATTCTTGTCTGAGCTCGTCTGGTTGATTCTTGGGTTGGCTTATTTTCGATAAATTAGAGGAACTCACCTTTGACTATCGGAATAACCTTCCCTCCAACAGACACATTTATCGTGCCGCCTCTCAGATCCGCATTCAGGTAGAGGAGTGAGGGTCTCCCGACCTCATATCCCTGTTCAACGCGAACGTTCAATTGCTCCGTCTCGAAGTAGTGATGTTTCACCAAGTAGGCTGCTAGGCATCCATTGGCACTTCCCGTTGCGGGATCTTCAGGAATTCCGAAATAGTCAACGAAGACTCGGACGTTCAGGTTGTTTTCCGCATTGTACGTCTCGGGACTGAAGACCAGTATCGATTTTGCTTCTGTATCCTTGATCAGATCGAAATATCGGTCCTTCACTACGCTGCACTTTTTCACGGTCTCGAGTTTTCTCAAGGGAACGATGATGAAAGGCAATCCGGTGGAAACGGTTTCAATTGGAAAGCGATCATCAATTGTCTCCGTCTCGATGCTCAATATTCGTGAGATCTCATCGGATTCGAACGTTCTTCCAAAAGTTGGTTCTTTCTGCCGCATCCAGAGGATTTCCTCGCTGCCGAAGGTTACCGGGATTTGACCGACCTTCAGATTGAGTATTACTTTATCGACGGGTTTTCTGATGATCTCTTCTCGAATCACGTACGCAGTTCCCAGAGTGGGGTGACCAGCGAATGGCACCTCTTCCTTCGGGGTGAAGATACGTACGTCATAACCATCATCACGCTTCTTGTCGGTGATTATGAACGTGGTTTCGGAGTAGTTTGTCTCTCTAGCTATTTTCTGCATTTCAACGTCGGTGAGATCTTTTCCATATCTCACTACCGCTAACTGATTGCCAGCGTACTTCTCCTCTGCAAAAACGTCCACGATGCTGAATGCGAGTCTACCCATCTTCATCCACATACTGGTCATCACTACACCAAGTAAGTCTTCTTAGTACATCCGTTTCCTACGACGGACTTTCCATGGATTACCTCGGATCAGGGCAATGATCATTGCGAATGCGACTGCGCTGAAGGTAAGCGCCGGAAGGACCTAGTCCGGCTCCCATCGTGCCGTCACAGATCCGTTGTTTTCAGATTTTAGGAAACCTTGGTGGATAAGCCTCGAATTAGGCGAAGTGTACGTTCACGTTGGCGCCCGTACGAATTGCTGTATCGATTTCTGCACGGTCAAGTTTAGCACAACTTCTGCGACGTCGGTCGCATATTCGCCTATTCTGAGCAGACTCTCCGATATTAGGCGAAGTGTGGACAGATCACTCGCAGGCATCTTCTCCTTGAGCAGACGTTCCACGAGTTTGGATTCGAGGTCAATTATCTTCTCTTTGTTTGCGAGTACGGATTCTGCAAGTCGATAGTCACCAGAGAAGAGAGCTCGCAAAGCGGTTTCCATCATGTTTGACGAGATTTGGCTGAGAGTAGAGGTATCCTTTAGAATTGGATTATCCAATTTGCGCTGAATTCCCAATGAGTTCTCCGCTATACTTGCCGCATGATCTGCAGAACGTTCGACACTTTTTGTAATAATCCTGTACCCGAGACATTCTACTGGCACGGTCAAACCGATCCTATTGAGGAGAGGTGTATGTTGTACTGCCCACTTGAGTTGTCTGATGATATACAAGCTGAATCTGTCGATCTCGTCATCGATCTTAACCACTTGCTTCGCCAGTTCATGGTCTGAACTTGCCAGCGCCTGCAGTGCGTCTTGCTGCATCGAATTTGCAATCGAGCTCATTCTCCTGAGAGCATCAGGCACTAGGAGTTGAGGGAAGGTTAAGAGTACTTGGAGAGTCGCACTCCGTGATGATTCGGTGACCAGTTCGGTGCCAACAAGTTTGTTCCTGGCCACGTCTCTGATCGCCTCCCGCATTGTTGACGTCAAACTTCCTGATTTGGAGCCGATCTCTATTGTCGAGAAGCCGACCACGTAGAGCGAGATTATTCTGCGCGTGACAGATTCGGGCTCTTCATTTGAATCAACAGATATCGTGCAGCGGGGCTGTTCATCATCATACTTGAGCTGCTCGAATGGTACCAGCAGCAATCCATGGTTGCCCTGCCTGCTGAACTGTATGCGCCCTCCTTTCGCGAGACCCGCCTCTTCCACCCAGCGTTTCGGCATCGATACAATATACGAACCGCGACCGGTCAGCTGTACTCGACGAACATACCGGTCTTCAAAATCTTCCTTCTTTTCCTCGACCCGATTCATGGTATAGAATATAGATTCGCAATATTTCATGTTAACGTTGAAAAGTTACTATACCTTAGCGGCTGTAGTTATGTATATCACGGAATCGCCAATGTAGCAGGCATGGTCAGCAATTCTCTCAAGATATCTGAGTACAAGTAGAGATGCCACAGCGCAACGGATGGGAATCGACGGTGCCTTGGACAGTTCTCGATTGTAGTCCAGGTACGCCTTGTCAACATGATCGTCATCGCTTCGCAAAGACCGAGCCAGTTTTTCATCCCTTGTTTTGAACGATTGAATGCTCGTTTGAATCATCCTGGTTACTGTGCCGCTCAAGTCTTGGACAACGGACTTGTCACATTCTGAGAGGTCGCCGTATACCTCCAATACTTGCGCGATATCGTAGGCATATCTTCCGAACCTCGAGAAACCATATGCAATCTCAAGACAGGACTTAATGAAACGTAGGTCGGTAGCGACCGGCTGATATCTTGCTAAGAGCTCAACGGCAAGCTCCTCAACCTCCGAAGCTAGCAACGAGAGCTCATTGGAGCGTTTGAACGCTTCCTGTGTGATTCTTTCTCCTTTGGCGTAGGCTTCTATGGCCTTCATGACCGACTGCTGAGCCAAATTGGCCATGTCGACTACGGCATTCTGCAGCCGGCTAAGGCCCATATCCATTAAGCGAGGCAAATGTGCTTCAACCGAATTTTCCACTTATGTATCGTTCCGTTAGCTCGTTGTGCGGATTCTCGAAGATCTGTCGCGTCGGTCCGAACTCAATCAACTTGCCCAAGTACAAGAATCCTGTCAAATCGGATATTCGAGCCGCTTGCTGCATGTTATGAGTCACAACAATGACAGTATAGGTTTCCTTGAGCTTGATAATTAGCTGCTCAATTTTGGCTGTGGCAACTGGATCCAGAGCTGAGCATGGTTCGTCCATTAGAACGACTTCTGGCTCCACGGCAAGGGCGCGTGCGATGCAGAGGCGCTGTTGTTGTCCTCCTGAGAGGCTAGCTCCTGATTCGTTGATCCGATCTCCAATTTCATCCCAGAGAAATGACTTCCTGAGGTTCGCCTCAACCTTTCCAGCGATCAGTTTACGATCTCTTTCGCCGTTTAGTCGAAGGCCAGCGGCGACATTGTCAAAAACGGACATCGTCGGAAAAGGGTTTGGCTTCTGGAACACCATACCGATTTTGCGTCGTACGCTCACGGGATCTACGGCGGGATCGTATACGTTCTGATTTTCAAGGAATACTTGTCCGGTTACCCATGCGCTCGTGGTCACTTCGTGCATCCTGTTAAGGCATCTAATGAGTGTGGATTTTCCACATCCCGAAGGTCCAATTATGGCAGTGACTGCCTTCTCTTTGAACTCTATCGAAACACTATCCAAAACCTTTTTCTTCCCAAAACCGGCGCTCAAGTTTTCCGCAGTCAGTTTTGTATTCAAACTCTCGACGCCTTCGGCTTTTTCCGTAGTCTGGACTACAGTTTCTGCTAGATAATTGTGAGTCAGCATCCAGCGTTACCGTTTCCTAAGACCTTCGAATCGCGAGCTTAGTTGAATGTAAGTTACATGATTAGCATGCATTCATGTGAATGTATGGAACACCCATGGTATTTCACTAAATATCCCCATCTCAACATGACCGCTCGTTGATTCGTATGTCGAAACAACCAACAAAGCGAAACATCGTACCAATAGCGATCATAGTCGTCGTCATCGTAGCGGTGATTGCAGGTGCGGTCGGCTATCAAATGATGACAAGCACTCCAGCACAGAGCATGACAACAAATCAAATGATAACAGGAACGCAGAGCATGACAACACAGCCGGCTCAGAGCATGACAACAACACAACCTCCGGTCACGATCCTCGGAGCGGGGGCGACGTTCCCGGCACCATTGTTACAGACGTGGACCGTTGAGTACAACAAGCTAAACCCGGCGGTCACAATAAACTACAACCCAATCGGAAGCGGTGGGGGAATCCAACAGATCACGGCGAAGACAGTCGACTTCGGGGCTTCTGATGCGCCGCTATCTGACGCTCAAATGCAGAATGCAACAGGGCTCGTTCTGATGCCTGAGACTCTAGGAGGCGTGGCGATTACCTATAACCTACAGACATATGGCATCACGAACAGCACCACACTAAACTTCACCGGCGACGTTCTGGCAGGGATATACATGGGTCAGATCACCAAGTGGAATGACGCCAAAATCCAAACTCTAAATCCAAACGTAAAGCTACCAGATACAGCTATCACAGCGGTTCACAGATCAGACGGAAGCGGAACCACATACGCCTTCGCGGACTACCTTTCAGCTGTCAACTCTGATTGGAAGACGATCGTAGGAGTCAGCACATCACCGACTTGGCCAGTAGACAAAACTGCCGGTGGAGTTGGAGCCAAAGGTAACGCCGGAGTCGCTGGCACCGTTTTCCAAACTCCCGCAGCTATCGGCTACGTAGATGTGATATACGCCATGGGCCAGCACCTCGGAATCGGAGCCGTGAAGAATCCAGCAGGCAACTTCATCCTTCCCACGCTCGACACAATCAAGAACGCCGCAACAGCCGCAACCGGTAACCCAAGCCCCAATGATCTGAGATTGCACATAGTGAACGCTGCTGGAAGCCAATCATATCCAATCGCCACCTACACCTACATACTCGTCTACAGAGACATGTCTGCGCTACCCAACATGTCCAAAGACAAGGCTCAAGCGCTCGCGAAGTTCCTATGGTGGGCAGTTCACGATGGT
>PMBQ01000008.1 GCA_003152955.1 Candidatus Bathyarchaeota archaeon | reverse complement strand
TTTGAATGCGCGGTCGTCGCGGTGCCTGACGAACAATGGGGTGAGGTTCCGAAAGCCATTGTCGTTTTGAAACCGGGGCAAACGGCGACCGTAGAAGAAATCGTCGCGTACTGCAAAGCGAACTTGGCTGGTTTCAAGGTGCCCAAGTCCATCGAGTTTCGCGACGCGTTGCCCAAAGGTGGGACGGGCAAGATCCTCAAAGCGAACCTGCGTCAACCTTTCTGGGAAGGGCGCGATAAGAAGGTAAACTGAGAATTTCGCCTTGCCACTCGCCCAAAAGACACTTGGCATTGAATCGCCCGGCTTTGATTTCTATCCGTACGCTCACTAGTTCCAAAACGCGTCGCTTGTCGATGTAATTCGCAGGATTATCAAGCACATTGAACACCTGCCGAACCACAAGCGTATTTCGAGGCAACATGCTGCCGACATGCTGGAGACACTCGTCGTGAGCATTGAAAATGATGCAGGGATCGGTGTGGATGAACTTGAAATATTTCGCGCGAACGAACCAGCCAGTCGCACGCGACAAACGCGGCAAGCGAGATATCGCCTTGAACGCAGACCGCAAGACAAGAAGCGTGTCGTCAGTACAGAGCGAACATGTGCCAAGCGCATCACATGAACTTGAAACAACTCTACAANNAAGGTTGCTTCGAGTATTCAGTGTAGAACAGCTGACGATGAATTGAGATCGAATCCCCTCGTACACCCTCCCGCGTGTACGAGGGGATTTTTTTGTGCCGAAAGCCGCACCACGAATGTGTGATGGGGCTTTTCCTTCCCCAATATGACCGCAGTTTCAAATTGCAGGAACTTGCATCCAAGAGTTGGAATACCCTCGGGCGTTCGAGTGACAAGGTGGAGAAATACAAATATCAGGTATCATGAATTGCGATTGCCGGCTGCTCTCCTTCGGGGAGGTCTAGAAGAGCTTCAGCCCATAGGGATGAGTCCTTGGCCGCATACGAGTAGTACAGCCCGACATCCGAGAGCGATGCCATTGCGTAACGCACGAGATTTATTGTCTTTTCTACTTGGCGACTCCGGCTTAGACCTTGTATCGCCGCGATCACCAGGATGGTTAGTACTGTTCCAGTGCACAATTCCATGGTACACCTCCAGCAGGAGACAGCTATTGGACTTGATATTATTATCGGCGGACTTCCATTGCGGAATCGACAACCGCGCTGTGGCTTGGCAAGTTGTTTGTGAGAAACTCCCTAGATGAAGTCTAGCACTTGTTCAAGAGATGTGATCCGGTAAACTCCCCTAGGCAGCTTCTCTTTGGCTCCTGTTCCTTTGCGGTCAAGCCAAAGGCCAATCGCATACCCGCCCATACTGACCGCACCGATGGCATCCTCTCTCAGTTGGTCGCCGACGTATAGGCAGTTGGCAAGGCGAACGTGGACCCGTTGCGCGCCCAACCGGAAAATGCTTTTGCATGGCTTGTGAACACCGACCTCTTCGCTGGTAATGATATTTCTTGACGCGATCCATTCGCCCACTAGGCTCTCGATCGCCGCGCGCGACGAAGCGCCAATGTTCGAGATTACCGCGAGTGGCAATCCCTGGTCACTCAAAGCCTGCAGCGTGGTAACAACCTCTGGATAGCAGTTGAATGTCAGCAAGCCAAACGCGTCGTATATTAGCCGCGACCATGCCCAAGGGTCATCTTCATAACCCAGCAATCGGAGCAACTCAGCATACTCGAAGAGAATCTCCCGTCGCCGTTTGGGGTAGGCGTAGCCATGTGCTTTGCCCTGCTGAAGCAAGTGCTGGCGGTACTGCCAGTTCTCGTTCACCGAATCTGGGCAAATGTCCATGCCCGCGAGTAGCATCTGTTCGGCAATACGTCGGCCGGTGGAGCCATTATACAAGTCATTCGCCAAGGTTCGATGAAAATCGAGGAGGACTGCCAAGATTCGCCGATGGTACGTACCTGCATGTCGTTTCCCTATTTTCTCAATTGCCGCTTTCGGTCTGCCTAAAGGCACAGTTTCCTTGGCGTACTCTTCCCGGATAGAAGCAAGGTCAGGCGTTCCGAACATCTCTTTCAATTTGAGCAGTTGCGCGACCTTGTGATGGCCGAATTTCCTCTGGTCAGCAATCACCTCATTCAGCTCGACGAATCCCCGCGACTTGCTGTGGAATTTGTCTGCATAACAGACCAGTTTTTCGAGGACATTCTCCGGGAGATAATCGTGTTCTGGAGGCCGTAGCCCTTTCGCGAGAAAGTCGGCGACTGTCAAGCCCACGCCAGTGTGCCGTTCTGCCATCCGCGCGATCGCGTCTCGGAACTTTTCATGCCGCAGAATGTACCCGCCGATGATGCCGTGTCGCAAATACGGTACCTCGTCCTCTTTGGGGCGAACCCGGTCCACACACCGATAGACTCCAATATCATGCATTAGAGCGCCATCTATTGCGAGATCCCGGTCCAAAACCAGTCTGGGATATCGTTCCAACAGCTGCCTGACAATCGCCGCAACAATCAATGAGTGTTTCCAGACCGACTCCAACGCTTTACTGCTCGGTGCGAAGCGATAATGTAGATGCAATAACCTTTCGAGGTTGCACCTGCGTGTTTCATCAACCCGAGCAGGTAGAAGACACGTGACATCTTCGCTTAGGGTGTCCCCATTTCTCCTGGCAGCTACCCGGCACGATTCGCACAAGGAATGATCTGGAGCCATTTTGCGGCAATCGTCTGGAATTGGTTCGCCACAGCACTCGCACAAACGAATAGCGATAGTTCTGTCCATTTCTCACCTCTGCATGTACCAAATACATTCCGCTCAGATCGTCAGTCGAGGAGATCCCCTAAGACCAGATTGCTCTTTGAGCTTAGAGAGCGCTCAACCACTGCGCGCCACACCGTGCTTTCCAGCAACTGAATATGCTCACAATAATGTGATTCGGTGGATTCGACTGAGTATGTCGCGCAATTGCAACTCCAATACTGGTTTACCCGCTCGGCATGACAGGTGCGATCAATTCCATGGAATGTTACCTGCGTCACGTTAGCATCTTGTATAATGATTGATTCGTAAGTGAACTTCGGTTGCCTGGAACAAGATTCGCGACCGTTGCCGATTTGTGGCAATGCTACGATTACCTGCTGAGATAATCGGCTTGACCCTTGTGGAATAGCGCACATTCAAAACCTCCTGTCTCTGGATCCGAAATATTCAGGAATCTACATCTTGGACGAGCAAAACCGCCGATCCGCTAATGAGTATAGTCGGAACCATGATGGTGATAATCCAGATGACCCAGAAACTTGTATCCATAGTATCCTCCTTGATTCATCCGTCGATGTCCTTTTGGATCGACAGGGTAAGGTTGGGGGATCGTGGGACAATTGCGTTTGAACTTGATCCACGATCCCCACCGGCTTAGCCATCTCCGATTTCGGGTGATCCGCCCATAGGCGCCATTGCCAACCCTTCAGGGTTTTTCAGGGCAAGGCCATTGATTGGCACAGTGACGTATGGCCTCAGTGTGCGAGTTTGAGATGGCTATCACTCAGCGGCAGCCAAGCATCGAATCTCACTCGAGCTTGTCACAGTGAGACTGGCGACTTCGAAATGCTGTGATATTGTCTCAACCGCTGCTACAGTCATTCCCATCTTTTCCATTGCCCGAGTGTGTGCACACGATTCTTGCCCCTCCGGCTTGCGGCGAAAAGTGTGACAGTCACATACCCAGTGCCCATCCATGATTCGGATGAAGTGAGAACCATTCTCACCATGAAAGACCCAGCCATTTTCTTGGGGTTTGAGTCGCTCGGGTTCGTTGGCATACAACTTGGCTTTAAATACCTCGGTTTCATATTCGCTTTCCCAGCTCATTTTTGCCTCCTTAGCAAGGCTGTCTCATTGATCACAAGAATACGCGGTAAGGGTTGTGCCTCTACTGAATTCTCTTCGGTAGGGGGGATGACTTTATCAGATTAAGATCCGTTATTCTTTCCCGATCCATTTCCGCCCAGATGTGATTCTGTTAATACCTGGGTGGATGCGGCCAGTTGAATTGTCATTTGCTTAAATTCTCGTTGAGTTGCCTTCAACTGTACCTGGATTTGAGTAAGTTGAGTGGTCAATTGCTCAACTTGCTCTTGGGTACGGGCGAGTTCTTCGCGCTTGCGGATGGACTCGTTCTTATGTTCCTCCAGCAATGTTCGATCCTGGGTCTGTTGCACAATCAGTTCTTCCAATTGCGTCTCAATGCGAGGTTGGTCTTTCTGTAAGTCCCTCAGGCATGTGTTCATCTCACCCACAGCCTTGGAAAGTACACCGTGCCGTGCATCATCAACTGCAGCCTTGCGTGCAACTTGGCGCTCGGCTTGGGCATTGCTGATAGCTGCCCAGGCTCGCGCCGATACGAAGAACGCCCCCGCGCATGCAAGGATGTCCATCGCGATTACCACACCGATGCCTAGTCCACGCGCTGTCCAGTCTTTCAGGGCAGCATTCTGTTGAAAGTCGCGTTCGGCTTGATCGAGTTTCTGATTATTCAAAGCTTGGTCATTTGCTAGTTTTGCCTCCTGGTTTTTTGCGTAATATTTGACGTCAATGTCATTGATTGCTTGCTGATGGTTGGTCGTGGCGTCAATTTGACGCGCTTCAGCCGCAGTCCTAGGACTGAATGTACCTGTAGCGAGTACAATGGCAGCGACAGCAACAGTCAGCACGATGAGGAAGAAAAACACTATCCATTTCGTACCGTCTGCGCCCTGGTCGTAAGAGTTTCGTCCGTACATTTCGACCTCCTCTCTGAGCCATGGGACTCACTGACTCTGGACATATCCTACCCGAAATCCAAGTGGCTGTCTTGGCGTTTCTCTATCAATGATCCTGCAAAAAGACTACTCCGAATAGGGGATACTTTGCAGATATCTATCCATTGCCTCTCATTTCCTTGCCAGTGCCTTGCAGAAAGTTGGCAAAAAGAGAGAGGGCGGAACTGAAATTCCCCCTCTCTCTGCACTGTATGCAAGTGGATTGTTAATCCCTGACCTTGGTCTTCTCTTCCATCGTTGTGTCTTCCGCGAATTCTACCAGACCCTTCTTGTACAACACGGCAATGGTCCGTAGCCCATTTGGCCCGAAATCGTCTTGAATCCGTCGTAGCGTCCGTGTTCCGTCGCACGTCTGTAATATCGCGTGATCCAGCATGGTGATCGGCACAACGCGATTGCCACGCATCGCGACGTAACCGAATTCCTCCTGGCGCAAGTGGAAATTGGCCAGAGGATGCAGCCCTTCGTAGAACTTGACTCGTTCCGCGTTTTTTTTGTTGGATGTTATTCTGATAGGCACATTGCGGAGGGGATCCCGATGCTGTCCTCGGATTTCAATCAATGCGCGGCATGCTCCATGGCATTTAGCAAACGCTGTACACTCTATTTCGCACTCGTTTGGCATCAATCCACGCCAGGTTTCCATTTCCGCAGAATGCCACGTTTCATCGATCGATTGCTTTAGCAAGTTCCCTGCAACTGTCGAACTATGATTACAAGGTCGCAATTCCCCCCACGGTGAAATTGCACAGTATGCTGCACCTGCAAGACAACCGGTCGAAGAATTTCCGACGAAGCATTGTGGTACACAAGTACCAAACTTGACGCGAGCACCTTGGTGATGCAACTGTTCAACTACTTGTACAGCCATTTTCAATTCAGCGGCACTTGTTTCTATCTGAGGAAGTGGTTTACCAAGGTAACGATTAATCACAGCAAGGTTGGCACCGAGCGTATTAGAGAACTCAACGATAGGGGGAATCTGGTCAAAATTATGTTTATGGATGACTGTGCTTGTTGCAACGTTCAACCCTGCAACGACGGCACGTCTGATATTCGTGACGGTCTCGTCAAACGAACCACAGATCCCAGAATACGCTTCATGCGTCGTTGCGTCCGCGCCATGCAATGAAATCAGCATTCCAACAAACTGTGGAAACGTTTTGAGGTATCCAATGAGTTGATCGGGTTTGCGCCAGCGGGCATTGGTAAAAATGGAAAAGGAGATGTTTAGCTCGCCAAGCGTTCGTACAATTTGCTCGAATTCGGGATGCAATGTTGGCTCGCCGCCAGTGAGTTTCACGCGCTCGGCGTGCGGCTGGATTTTTTCTAGGATCGTTCGCCACTCAGCAGCAGTCAGAGACGAACGAATATGCTCCATTGGCCGTTTTACTTTGTCATCAATAAAGACATTGAAACAGCCAGGACATTTATTGTTACACAACGGTGTTAATTCCAACGAGTATAGCGCGGGAGTAGAGAGGACTAATTGCAAAACTTTCTCTCTTTCATTAGGAGATCTCAAAGAGACATTCCCAGGTGAGCAGGGTTTTCTCCATCAATAATTGGTCCAAGTACCCGTCTTGGATTCTGTACTGTTTGTGGCGGATTCCTGTCTGAATAAACCCCGTTTTTTCAAAAACATGAATTGCGCGAGAATTAGATGAGAATGTATCTAGCGTTAGTTTCTCGAGTCCCTTATTTGTGGCCCATTCAATCGCATTCTTCATCAAAGCTGTTCCGATACCCAGGTTGCGCCATGATTTGGAAACACCTATTCCCAAATCTCCAACGTGCTCTGATCGTTGTCCAAATAAATCAGGAAATACCTGACACCACCCAATAGAGTGTCCTTCGGCATCAGCAACGAGCAGTAAATGATCAGGAAAATCGGCTGGCCGAAAAAGAACATTCTCCCAGGAACGCGTCATGACAAATTGCTTTGTAATAAACCAGCGTCCCTCTGCGGCTATCGCATTAATAAGCTTAATAAGTTCTTCACGATCTGCCGGGGCATAGAGACGAATGATCGCTGGTAAGATTGTCCATATTGGACCGAGTTCTTTATTCGCAAGCACAATTCTGATCCTCATTAATAATCTGTGTATTTTGGGGTAGTGATATTGGGTTTTGTATATCAGTCGTTAATTCAACCGAAATGTCGTTGCTCTCACGGTCTGTTTCTCGCCTGAATAAAGAATAGTGAAACTGCTGGCGAATAAAAAACCGCAATGTTGATAGTGGATCATTCATCGTTTGCCTCCTGGTAGAGATTGATTAAATATATTCAGTGGGAAGATAAATTTGATGATACTTCAATACCTAGTGCACAACTATCACCTTGGTATTTTGTAATTGGAAGATTGATGGTACTCTAATAAGTTGCTTACAATCGACACGAGCTGTCAATAAAGATTGAAAATACCTAACGCCATTCTCTTTTTATCTCGGAGTATAAAGCAACAAAAATGCGCTGAAGAAACTAGGATTGACCTTGTTCCTTCATCGCAAAAAAATCCACGGGGTGTTCGATTTCATCTGTCTGAACCTCAATGAATTTGTTCGCGACAATTTCAAGAGCATCGTCACGATCGGCGAATAATTCTTCGTCGTAATTTTCTCTTCTGGGTTCCACTTGACCCACGCGCCGCCTAGAAAGACTATCGCGATTCATTGTTGCTCCATACTCACGGCGAGCTTAAAACTAATTCCTGGAAATGTCAATAGTCATATTGTTAGTTCGGAAGACTACTCAAGATTTTTAGAATGTCAAACCAGTTAATCCGTCCAACTGTCAGGCCTTGCGAGGTTATTGCAAGATGCTTGCAAGGTCGGATCGGCGCAATGAATTCTGTAACCCGGGTGTTCATGTCGTTTCAAATAGCCTGGCCCTAATGCATCATTAAAAAAGCAGTTGTGCGTCGCGAGGGGACTGGTAACGCTAAACCATAGACTCAATGCACAACCAACGTGTTAAAAGTGCACTAGGAAGAATTGCATTGGCAAGTCCGTACAAACAGAACAACACACAAGCTAGTGGATCATCTACTTTATCCACTACTTGTGTGCTGTTATAGTTGCACAAACTATGCCAAGTGTCCGACAAAGCACCCTGGTCAAGTCATGTTCTTGTTGAAAGCGAGAAAATCGCCCGTCAGACCAGGAATGTCAATTTCATCCTTGGTTCAGTGCCATCATTCGCCACGCTGGTTTGAATCTGACAATTCGTAAAGTACGCCCTTCTCCTTAGATGACCACACCTAATGCATCTGATACTCGGCGATTGTCTAATCCGAGTCTCTTTATTTCCGCTACAATTGAAACGCGCCCCTTATCACGCAAATCAGATGGCAGGTCTTTGAGTTTCTCTGCCAAATCATCGGCAATGATATCGATTAACGTTCCTTGCGAAGAGGATTGAACCGCATAGGCGACTGCCTGGACATAGTGCCGCATCGAGATGTCAGGTTCCTGCTTGAAAAAGATCTGGGCGCGCCGCCAGTTGATCTTGGCAAGCATCAGCCAATAGCCATTCACTGGATCTTCAATGCTTCGAAACCCGATTCGTCCAAGCCGATATTCCGTCGGAATGTGTTTCTCTGCCTCCTGCAATGTCTTCAGAGCTTTCTGTTCTTGCCCCCGTACTTCATAAATCTCCGCCAGGTCTTCTAACGCATCCGCATATTCGGCTTTGAGGTCAGGGGTAAGCCGCTGAATCCCTAATTGGAGGTACCGTTCACCCAGAGACAGATACCGTTTGGCGGCAGCGCGTCTGCGGTTCTCCATCAACAACATGCCACGATCCCGATAGGTGCATCCTAGTTCGTTGTATGCCTCGACCTCACTAAACGGTTCGGCGTTTCCTTCTTCTTTTCGTTTGGTCCATAGAGCGATTGCCTTCTGCAAACTCCCCTCGGCTTCTTTGAAGTGTGTCGTCGCTTGAGGTAGATCGTGCTTCTGCTGATTGGCGAGATCGCGATAAATCATTCCTAATGCATTCAATGCGAACCCTTGCCCGCGCTCTGATTCGGCATCTTGGGCAAGTTGGAGAGCATTCAGGCAATATCCCAACGCCTGATCGGGTTTCCTATCAAACTTGTAAATCAGTCCCATCACGTTGTAACTCAATGCGGTTGCATATTTGTGTTTGAGTTCGTTCTCGCGGATGCGTCGTCCGTCTTCGACGTCGCTCAGTGCTACCCGATAATCTCCCTGGAAACTATACACGTAGGCGCGGTTGTTCAAGGTGTCCGCTTCAACTGGTCTCAAACTCGAACCGATTTGACGCTGATACTTAATTGCTTCAGTAAATGCTTCGATGGCTCCGCGATACTTCTTCAATTGAGTTAGCGCATAGCCTAAGGCGTTATATGCCTCGGCGCGCGCCAAGTTGATCTGCCAATCGATGAAAGGGTTGCCATTGGAGTGAACCTGCTTGATGTTCTGCCGCAAACTCTCTGTGGTGTGTTTCAGGTTACGGCTGGCTTGAGCTTTGACGATTCCCTCATACAGTTCGAGGAGGGGATCGCGAGGTGGGAACAAGGCATGTTCTTTCTTCAACGCCCCAATAAACGCTAGTGCGTGATTATAGTCTTTCTCCACATAATATCGGCGAATCCAGCGCAAGGCGGCATCACGCTCGATCCACAAAGGCTCAATATCTGGAACGTGCCAACTTGCTTCATGTTCCCTAGCGAACCGCGCGACTTCATCCCGCAAGCGCATGTCATAGCCTCGGCGTTGCTGACGAATGGCTTGTTCATCCCAGTCAAGAAATTGGGTGAGTCCATTGCGCGCATCACGCACAAGCTCATAGTAAAGCTGTTCCACCGTCAGTTCGTCCAAACGTACCTGAACGGCATTAGGAACGTCTTTTTGTTTCTGAGAATACTCGACGAGTTGATCAAAGAGTTTGTCTCCACCGGCCTCTTTCACAAAGTTGTACTTTGCGAACAACTCATAGATCCGGTCGTGGAGGGAGAAACGAATTTGGGGATATTCACGGATCTTCACAAAGGAAAGCTGCATAAGAGATTTTTTCAATCCATCGAATTCTTTGCGTGTCAAGCCGCGACCGTGAATTTGCTTGAATAGCTCTTCATCCATGCCTTTCCGGGCGTAGCCTAGAGTCCGCAAGGTGGCTGGGAGAGGAGCAGCCAAATCCCGTGTCAGGCGTTGGACCAGACTCTTTTGCACCTGATCTTGTATTTCTCCGATCTCTTTTGCCGACAAACGCGCTACTTCCTTCGGGTCAAACGGAATCTTTCCAAACAAGTCAAGCGGAAGCCCTGTCATCTTGCGCGGTCCTCTCTGGGTGAGCCAATCGATGAACAGCGCCAAAAGGATCGGATTCCCCCTTGTATACTTATGCATCGTACGACGAATGTCGACGGGTAGTCGAAGCAAGGCATCTGCTACCTGATGCATGTTAGGACGGTTCTGCGCCTCACGTTCCATTTGCTCGAAATACTCTAATGTTCCGGCTAATCCCAGTTCCTTCAACCGGATAATCGTTAATCGCTTTTTTAGTGTTTTCTTTAGACTCGCTTCGAGTTCTGGGTGCGGACGTCCAGCAAGGATCGTGACGGTATTCTGTAGAAGTGGAAGTACAAGAAGAAGCCACGCCTTTAACTCAATCTCGGGTGGACTGATCCGATAAGCAGCTTCAATCTGACGTCGTTCAAATTGAACGTTCTCCACGGTGTCCAGTCGCAGAATCACGCGATGGTTCTTGGTAAAGCCATTGAAGTCTTGAATGAATATCCTTTTGAGCTGATCGCCTTTTTCAGCGACAATGGCGGGATCCAAATCCTCCAAGCGTGGCTCAAACTCCTCACGGGCGGCAAGATACCGTCGAAAGTGTCTCGCTCCAAGACTAGTGACAATGGCAGACTCGACCGCGCTATTAGTGTTGACCGCGTAAAGGTCGACGATGGGAGGGCAAACGCACTTGGCGCGCCATTGGGGAACTCGTTCGAGCAACATGGACTTGCCGATGCCACCAGAGCCGATGAGGTAGATGATGTGAGAGCGTTTGTCATCGTTAATCGCGTACGTAATCTTTGCTTGCTCATCCTCTCGCCCGACTGGATGCGAAAGCTTTAGTGCGCCTGTGGGAACAAAGTGTTCGGACATTTACTTTGCCTCCCCATCAGAGTTGCGTATTTTGGTCACCTGCTCATAACGTGATAGAATCTTCTTTAGCAGCCATGGATGGGGTTTGAATAAATCCTCTACTAAATCGGCATCTTGTCGAAGCAACTTTGAGAATTCCAATTGATCTTGGCCCTTAAGATACATTTTTGAGTTCAAGTCCAATTTAGCCATCGAGTCAACGTATTGGCTTGGATCTACCGGATGTAAATTATACAAGACACCTTGGTGATATATAGTCTCTACTAGATACTGGATACGTTCACTAGGGTAGTCTCTGATCCAATTTCCATACATCTTTATGGCATAACGCTGTAATTTTACGAACCAATCCGGGTTACTCTCCTTCAGGTTTCCAATCATAACTTTGCGAACAGTTGGGTCCAAAACATATCCGCATTTGTCGGGATCCCAATGGATCAAGTTTACATNNTTTAGCTTATCATGTAGATCCGCGAAGTATTTTGCCTGTGCTGTGTGGAATTTACGCAAAATGCAGATATTCCATAACAGTGTGTACGCTTCTTTATTCAGTTCTGCTAAAAATTGAGAATCGGTAATCTTACGGATCTTATCTGCAATGTACGGGCGATTTTTCTCAATCGTGATTTTGTTTGGTCTTCGAATTTTTTGTTCATTTTGCAACCCATTCAAAACTCGCCAATTGATCTCCGGATGACCATTCGAAAAGCCAAAGAAAAGATTGCCTATCGCAGGGTCTTGTTTTCTGAGTGTCAGCTGCTCTTGAGTGCCCTCGCGGCTTAATGGTAAAAGTTCATGCGCATGGATGCGACGACGCACTTCGAATTGACTCCAAAAAACCCGATGCTGTCCTCCAAAAACAAGAATAACTTTACCCTTCAGAAGGAGT
>PMBQ01000444.1 GCA_003152955.1 Candidatus Bathyarchaeota archaeon | reverse complement strand
CTTAGAAAGGTGATAGCGGAGACTCCTCGCGCAATTGCCGCGTGCAGTGAATTCTCGCTCCATATGTACTGCCTTCCTCGAGCATTCCTGCCCCGGTGGTCAAGGCCATCACTAATGCCCGGTTGTGATTCTGACTCCCTCCGATGAACTTGAGTAGCTGAAGCGGTCGCGCTCTGTCAGGCTTTGATCGAGAAGCGTAATTTCATCGCCTGAGTTGTTCAGGCTCATTGCGCGTCCCTTACGGACGATCACCTTTGACTCGCCCGGGTTCAGAGATCCCTCTGCGGTAAGATCCCACGTGAGACCATTTCGATCCCGAAGTATCCAGCCTGAAAGAGGCACAGTGTCTCCGGACGTGTTTCGTATCACCACTTCCTCGAGCTGATCGTCTGGCCCTGCGGGATTTGGTAGGAGACTTTCGATCACGACCTTGCCGCCAGAAGTTCCTTTGATCGGGTAGGTGTAGCTTGAGCTCACGCCGTACGAAACAGTGTAGGTATGAGCCGCGCCGTCTACGGTAAGGAGGATATTCCCGTCATCGTCTACTGTTTCAGGATCGGCGATATGGGCATCATCTATGTTTCCTCCGGCGCCTCCGTGCAGGTACTTATTCGTTTGGAACACGACCGGATGGCTCGACAGGTTCGCATACCGCGTAAGGGTCTCCTGTCTCGGGTGCTGGTATGTCTGGTTGTTCCCGTTTGAGATGATGATGACTGCAGGGCTCATATCCTCGAGGAACGGGAGAGAAGAGCTGGTATTTGATCCATGGTGGTCTGCCTCGCAGGCATCCACGTTCAACACGAGGTCTCTTTCGGCAATCTTGTTCTCGGTGGTCTGCTGGATATCGCCGCCGATGAAATACCTGAACGGGCCAAGTGTCACGAGGAGGGACACGCTCATGTCGTTCTCATCCACACCGGGCGTGGGGTTCTGTCCCCCGGAGACGACTCCGCCAGATGAGATGCAGGTCACGGTCATGAGATCATCCAACGGGATCGTCATGCCGCGGGTCATATGAATAGCGTCTTCGCCGACCGTCGCCATGTAATCGCGGTAGGTGGCAGATTCAGTCCTTGAGGAGGGCAAGAAAGACTTGTCTCCCCGGTCGTATGTCTCAAGGATAGGGACCTTGTAATCCCGCACAAGATCATCGATCCCTCCGAAATGATCCTCGTGGTAGTGTGTGCAGACAAAGTAGTTGATCTGGGTAACGCCGGCCCGGTCCATGATGGTCTTTATTCGACTGCCGTGACCGTTCTTGCCGCTATCTACCAGCATTGTGTGGCCGCTGGGAGAGACGAACAGCGTTGCATCGCCCTGTTCAACATCGATGTGGTAGATACGGAGCGTCTGGGCGCCAAGAGCCGGTGCGATACTGAGCAGAAGGAGCAGCACGATACAGAGCGAAGCGCGGAAACGGACCATGTCACACCTCTCCTTGTAAATCTACTTCAGCTGCTCTGCTTGATTTCGATATGAGTGCTAGTGGCTTCCGTTGTTTCTTGCAGTATGGACAGTTCTTCACGGCCTCTTTGGTACCAGACTCACAAATTGGCCAGAGCGATGGCGTGATCTTGTTCTCCATCATGTGCTTATGCACGTATGTGCAATATGTCGATCCTACTCCGGCGAGGATTCCCGAGATCACCTCTGCCGCGCTTTCGTTCATCGGATACGGTTCTTTGAACACATTCTTGTGGATTCGATCCAGATCGAGGTACAGCGCGGTCAATGTTTCTGTCACGCGCGCTATGTATTGCTCATAGTACAGATCCCGCTCATAGTCCTGTCGGACATAGAGTGCCTGCTTTCGATTTCGCATTGCCCTCACGATCAGTAGTTGGATAAAGCATCCAACTCCCGCGAAGCCCATGCCTGTTGCCCAAAGGGGTATGCCAGTGATCCCGAGCGCTTCGAATGCTGTCATGCCGCCGGACGAGGTGATTGTCATGGTGGGAATGGATTTCAAGAAGTGACTTGCCTTTTTTCCAAAATCTATATTGTCACTGACCGATTCGAGGTAGGCCTCCCGAAGCTTCGCGTTCTCTTGAAAATTGAGGTCTCTTCCTTTGTAGATCGTCTCGAGGCTCCTCAGGCCGGCCTCCATAACAGCTATCGCGCCGTATACATATGCTCTTTCCAGATCATTCTTGTCTGCTTTTTCCATGATCTCCTTGAGCACCGATTCATTCATAGCCGCTGATGTCTTCGCGTGCTCATCATCCGGAAATTGTCCTGTGCGCGCCCAAGTCATGCGTACTGCCGATACGGGGGGGAGCAGCATAGTAAATGGCATGGTATNNTTTGAAAGGGTCACATAGCCGAAGTTGATCTATTCTGAAAAAGACGGATTGTCGCTCAAGCAATGAAGATCATGGAGCGCATAACGAGACTAGGTTGTGTACGATCAAGATCTCCCCTAGGTGCTTTGAACCTTACAGTGTAATTCTATTCCTGAAACGAGAATCTGACAACGAAAAGTTTGTTTACCACGCGTAAACATTAGTTGACTGCGGCTGCTGCTTGAGTGCAATCACGTGCGCGACAGAGCTGGAATCAATGAGTGGAGAAGTGGTTGCCCGAAATGAGACTTCAGGTCAGAGCCGATGAAGCTCTATGCGAATCCAAAGTGGA
>PMBQ01000137.1 GCA_003152955.1 Candidatus Bathyarchaeota archaeon | reverse complement strand
ACCGGGAGTGGCCCGACAGGGCCGCGATCCGCTTCAGCAGTTTGTTGGGACTTGAGTTCTTGGCTTTGTACCATGTTCATAATGTCTCGCCGTATGGGAAGTCAGCATTTATCCATCAGATTTGCCACAATTCGTCAGGTATATAGAATGGATCAGTATCACTGCTGGGGATGTGGACAACCTCTATGTCTTTGCGTAATAGAAGGCTTCTGAGTCGCGTCTCCACGGATGAGTGGACGCCGACAGGGTACTGGAGGTATATTCGACGAACTTGGGAATCAGACAGGCGAGCAAACAAGACGTGATCTATTTCACGGTTGAAGTAAGGGAAAGAATAACCTATGATGACAACCGCAGAAACGTCGCTTAGGTTGAGTCGTGAGTTTGCAAGCCTGTTTTGTGTTGGTTCTTCCCACGCGAAACGTATGTCAGGCTCAGGCGATGAAGGATCGTGCATGCATTCTTCATACAGAGTGATGCCTGCTTCCCAGATCGTGTCGGATGTTGAATTCAAGACAGCCTGAAAGGGCTGCCCTACGTGTCCCGGTTGGCTGGTGCCGCAATACCCATTAACCCGATAGATACGTTCGTTGAATGTTACCGAGTCTATGACATGATTCTTGTCCTCACAAAAGCCATAAAATGCTTTCTCCAACTGTGTATCATAGTTCCAGGTAATGATGCGGAGGTCTGGCGGAAAACAGGCTTGATATTGGCTATTGAATTCGAGGATTGTTGCCAAGAAAGAATCATACCGCTTGTCCAATGGTTTTTGTGACTGCTCAATCACAAGAAAGGCCGATAACGCGGATTTGAGTTTCTTTAGGTTTACTCTGTCATGCCTGAAGAACAACTTTTTCGCAAATGTATCGACAGATGCATGGCGAGACGCTTCCTCGGCTAACCATCTCAACGCTTCACACAGTTTTTGTCGCGAACCGCCCCACAGCTTAGCCTTCTCGGGATCGGATGAAGCATCTTGCGGGTGAACATGCTCCAGTTCGATAGTAAACTGGGCAATACGTGCAGCAAGCCCGGATCCCAATGGCAGGGCTTGAGCGCTAGCACCGGCCCCAAAGAAATACAGAAGTGATTTGTTCATTTGAAGTCCCTCATTAACCATTTTGTCCCCCCATAGTCTTTGTTCAGGTCCCAACATAGTGATCAGTCGCGATTTCAACGAGTCGGATGCATTGCATAGTTAGGGCTTGCGTTTCTGGATCATGGCCCGCGATGCTGGCATCCACTCCATAACGTAGGTTGCGCCATAAGGAGGATTTACTCGTTCAAGACTCATCCTCCAGCCACCCGAATACTCTTCACACTTAAACCCGTTTTGCGACGACACGTATTCTTGCTCCTCGACAAAAGGAATGGTTCCTCGTCGTATCTCCAACCCCTTGGGTGTTACGTTACAGTCGGCCGTAAAGATCAATTCAAATAGAAAGCGGTGAATTGGATAAGAGACCTGGAAAGAATGGTACTCGTATGCACGGGGCTCTAGTTTTGCGGTCGCAGCCTTTTCTCTGAGCTCCTCGATAGTTGCGAACTTGTATCTGGGAAGTTTGAAGCGATTTTTTAGGTATGCAGTTTCACCTGTTTTAAGTGGGGGATTGAAANNGAATTCAATATGGTATTGTTGAGTAGGATCGAGTGGAAGAAAGCTTTCTCTTGGCCCGACACTAATACTTAAATGGGTAATCGTTCCAGTTAAACAGGTGATCTCTCGGGTACCCTCGTACTCTCCGTCCAACGTTCGGTGATCTTTATTCAGACTGTACTTCCACTTTGCGCGAATCAGATGGTATGCCCGGTCAGACCACGAAGGACTTCCCGCCACCTTAGCAAGACGCCATATTAGGAACCCTTGAAGACACAGCAAACACACAAGCACAACGATGAAGCCAATCTGGAAGGACGATACCCAGCCAAAAGCATAGCCCAGAAAAGGAATAAGCCCACCTCCGATGGCGATACCAACACCAAGTATCGGTTTCATTNNGCGATGCAACTCTCTACCGATTAAGATGACACCTTGATTCTTCAATGCCATATTCTCGCTTCTCTCTTCTGTGCCCTAACGCTCGGCTTCAGCGGGAGCGGTATGCGATCCGCTGCAAGCCGTAGTTGGAAGCTAATGTTTCTGAACAATCGATTTCACAATCTCTATTACACGGGCCTCAGAATCCAGTGAAGCTGATGCCGAGTCTACATAGCCTGTCATGCATTGTGAGNNCTTAGCGCTCTGTGTCTGTTTGTTGCGGATTGATGCATCAGTGCTTTGTATATTCTACCGCACCACAAAGTTGCAGTGACCAGAATTGACAATACAATGAACTTGCTGGCCACCTTCTGCCAAATCTGCCCTGAATCTAGACCTGCCTGAGTCCAGAACCAAGTTAACACAGCCATAACAAATGTTGCAGAACCAAGGACAGCAGCAGCCACCAGCCATTTCCTGGCGTTATCAGAAAGTTTCGTGGCCTCCCTGTCGAAATCTTGAGTAAACACGGCGGCACCTGCCGCAGCTGAGGCCTCTCTAGCATTCGTGATGATGCTGTCTATTTCCTTTTTCTTTGTTTCGATTTCTCCCT
>PMBQ01000173.1 GCA_003152955.1 Candidatus Bathyarchaeota archaeon | reverse complement strand
GATACATTAATATGTCTATTTGACGGCGAAGCGCAGACACGGTTACTACACTGACAACGGAGAAAACTCATGCGCCATAGCAGAATCATCTCGCTCTTCATCCTGACCATAATACTGAGCATGGTACTCGCGGGCAGAACAACCGTCTCCGCGCAGACACCTGGTTTTCTCTCGGTCAACGGCACCTGGATTACGGACGCCATTGGAAGCCCGATATTGCTGCGAGGCGTGAACTATCCTGGCTACACTTACCAAAGTCTTGGATTTCACAAAGAATCTGACTACGCCAATTTCGCACAGATGGGTTTCAATGCCGTGCGGCTCCAAATCTCCTGGGCCAAATTCGAGCCTTCCAATGGTCACTTCGATAGCAGCCTCCTGTGGTAGTACGTGGATCGAGATGTCGCTTTCGCAAAGAAACATGGACTGTACATCGTACTGGACATGCACCAAGTCGACTGGGCGCAGAGGTTCGGAGGCTATGGAGCACCGGACTGGTCAGTGGAACAGTACTCCCAGAACGACGCTGGGATGCGCGAAACCGTTTCAAACTTCTGGGCTAACCCTTCACTACAAGATCATCTGATCAATGTCTGGAAGAACATAGCAAGTTACTACGCCAACGAACCCACAATAGCGGGATACGATCTCCTGAACGAACCCATGGTTTACACTTCCATAATCCCCAACCTCAACGAATCAAATGTTAACGCATACTACAGTAGGGCCACTGCAGCCATTCGGACCGTCGACCCAAACCACATAATATTCTTGGAACCTGCAAATTGCATGTACTCAATCAAAACTGCGTTTGATAGCAAGATCGTCTGGGAACCTCACTTCTACCCGTTGTCTTTCTTTCCCAATTACTATCCGGGGAACGTGACTGTGCTCGAGGCTGATATGGCAGCAAANNTGGATTGGCGAATTCGGTGCCTTCATGAAAGACACTAGCGCAAATGACTGGTTGACAGACGCGAAGAATCTATTCGACAAGTATCAAGTAGGCTGGGCATGGTGGGCTTACTCGGATCCGAAAGGAAATTCCATACCTAATTGCCTTCAGAACCCAGTTACATACGCCATCCAAGGTCAGACGCCGCCTGTATTAACGCCGATATTCAATTTCAAATCCTCGACAAAGAACTGCTTCCAGATCCACGCAGGAAACAGATGCATAAAATAGAAAGCAGCCAAATGGCTGCTCAGGATTTATCGGCACACGTTGCGAATGGCCAGTGTACATTTTGGGCAAGCTCAGAGCTTGGGGGGATTCAGCGTTTGCGATTGGCAGTATGGTCCGTCTGAATTTGCCATTCGCTGACAATAATGTCTGTCAAGGCTTCTTGTNNATTTCCAGACATTGGAACGTGTCGTATTGTAAATTCTGCGGTGTCCGGCAGCAGGACGCGGAGAATCTTTTCTATGGCTTGCTTTTTCTACGTGAACGTGCGACGAGCAGTAGCAGAGCGATGATGAGGAGCGCCACAATGAGCAATATCACATCAATACTGCTAGCGAAGGGTTGACCTGGTTGGCCTTGTTGCGTCGTCCCGCCCATGGGGCCGTTTTGCACCTGTGAGTCATCGGTGGAGTCGACTGTAATGATCGAGTTCACGTTCCCAGTTGGACCACGATTACCCAGATGATCTTGGCAACTGCAAGTAATTACAGCGATTGTGATCACGCCTTGACCGGTTGCCTGGATTATGTCCTGTGTTAGCGTTGCGGTGTAATTATAGAACCCTGGTGTCCCGGTGTAGGTGACGGGTATGTTGTCGAATTCCTTCTGTCCGCTACTTCCAGACCATATGAAGGATGAGGTCTGTGGCTGCAGCACGACTGGGGTTCCATCAGGATACACAACGTGGAAAATCGTCACGACGGTAGCCCCGATGTTCGTGTTGGTTGGTTCATGCGGGGTTGAATCTACTCGAATTACGGCTAGGTTCGACTGGTATGTGGCACAACCCTGCGTTGTCGTCGCCTGCGATACACGTGTGACTGCGTACGTCGAAACTGCAAAGCTCGAAGCGAAGACAAGCGCGATCATCATAAACGCTAACGATTTTCTCATGTTTAATCCCAAACCCAATTCAGTTGTTGTTCTGCTTAGCACGCAATATAGAACTTGCCCTATGCGCCATATATCAAAATTTCCTTTATGCAATCCGTAAATTGCTCACCCGAAAATCGAGATCATTCACTCGTCATGAGCATCGTTCAGGCGCGCGATCTAATTCCGGAAGGACAATCGGTATTCTACCTGCTCGACTTCACTTGCTGTCACTAACGGAATGCACCGACTTTGGATCAGCACCGGTCACAATTGTGCGGGGCGATCAGTAGCTGGGATAAGGCGCGCGTGGTGCTGTTGAAAGCCACAAGAAGAAAAGTTGCTAGAATAATTGTGCTCAGGAACTCCTGCTCCGCTCCTCCAGCTCTTCGAAGGAGAACTGCAGTTACTGCAGGCAGAAAGAGGAGCAGTAGTGAGAGTCTTAACCAAACGTTCTCGACAGGCGTCCAAGCTAACAGTGCGCCGATCACAATTAATGCGGTAAGCCAGATCAGATGAGCATTCTCGATGGCGCTCCTTATGATGAGTTGGTGATTGTTTCGTGTTTAGAGTCGACGAGGAAGTTGAGCTAGCCAGGCTATTCCGAATGGCGCTGTGAGCTGGAACGGCGTTAGGAAGAGGAGTCGCCACAATTCGCTTTGGATCGTATTCGGCTGTGCAGGGTTGAAGTCTATTGGAGCAACGAGAATAGATCCGATCGCTGATACGCAGATCCAGGCGAGGACGAGTCGACGTCGCCAAGGCGTGAGGCCCATGGACCAGAGAGAGAAGACTCCCAGAATGCTAATGGCGAGATATAACGGGTTGAAGAACGGCGCCCAGATCTGAGTCAGGTAAGTCAGAGAGTCCCAGAAAAACAATAGAGTTGACGGGTTTGCGAACGGGAACGCATATAGTCGAAGTGCATTGGCGAAGCCCGACCCTGTGCCTCCATGCAAGAACATCAGACCGAGCAAGGCAGCGACAACGTCCACTGCAATAACCAAAACGAGGATAGTTGCCCCACGCAGACCCCTCCGTCTCTCTTGAAACAGAGTTGCGATTGCGGCCAATAGGACGGTTGCAGCGAACACGCCCCAAGTCCACGGGTGAATGAATAGAATTAGCGTCGACAGCACTAGCAGAACGATTAGATCAAGAATCCGGAATCCCTCATCGCTCCTGTGCGCCGCGTATGCGAAGAAAACCACCCAAACCAGAAGAGTCATCCAGTTTGAAAGTATGCTCGCGTAAAACCCGATGACACTTGTGACTGACAGGACCGATAGTGCAAGAACGATTAGGCCTAGACTGAGACTCTTCCATCGAGCGAGAAACCACCAAGTTGTCAGGCCCAACGTCACAACAAGAAAGAGCGGAGTGAATCTTACCACTGCAAAAGCAGTCGTCCGGAAAATCAATTGCACCCCGTACAACAGAGCTAACGAAAGAGGATGAAACTCATCCAAGGCCTGAAGAAACCCGCCAAAGATTCCATGTGCATTCATGCGGAGAAGCGGGTTGTAGTACCTCACATTTGCGTCAGTCCCAACAAGCCAAGGAGGATTCTGAAAGTACGGATAATAACCTATGAAAACTGCAAACGCGAATGCCAACAGAATTCTTGGATCGAGAAATGCTTCGAAACGTTTACGGAGCGAAGAGTCGGTAAGCACATTCTGATCCGTGCTCGCAATGGCTGGATTGTGTGGAATGATATTCTTGGGGAGGAATCGTCGGACCAATGGAACCCAAGCCCACGAGAAGAGGAAGGCAACATAGAGCAGAGGAATTAGGCAGTAGAGGGCATAGGAGAGTTGCAACTCGATCCCGGCATCCACACGCCCAATCTGCGTCGTTTGATCAAAGGCCAGCAGAACATAGTGTACTGCAGATGAGCTTTCGATAACCACTAAACTGCCAAGTAGGTAAATTAGAATCCTCGACGCAAGAGCGTTACGAGTCGGACTAAGGTCGGATTTGGATCCGACGATTAGCGCGACGAACTCAGTGGTGCCAACAGCGAAAAGTGCACCTACTCCGATCATGTCGAGAAAGCCATCCCCCGCGAATAACCAGAGTGCGGTGCTCAGCGTTATTGCGGGAAGCGCTAAGCCAATTTGAATAATCCTTTGTCGCCCACTTGACAACCAAATGGCTAGAATCGATAAGCAGAATACCGAAACCACCCACACCAAAACGTCAACGGCAGGATCTACGAATACAACATCGATCCTCCTCGGATAATAGAAGAAGAAACTCAATCCAGAAGCGTTCAACACTGCGGCAGTTCCGAAGAGAAAGTGCATGGCAAAAGCATACGCGAGAAGATGCGGACCCCAATGACCCACTGATGCTGGTGGTGGTGTCTGTGAAGACAATCAGCCTGCCTCCTATCCGATTTTCAACCGCGTCGAACACTAGGGGAGCGGTCTGGATTTGTGCTTATTTGATAGCACTTTAACCTTGCGAAATAACAGCTCGCTACAGCCATGGTTCTGATTCAACTGCTTCCAAGATGTGTGTGAAGAATTGTCCTCGAACTGGTCCTTGACAGCACTGGAGCGCTAATCGAGCCTTAGCGACAAGAATGGTTGATCATGTCCAGTCTAGCCGTAATTCGCCAA